>JAYTUQ010000118.1:0-8502 GCA_043744455.1 Saprospiraceae bacterium
TGAGCAAATTCTTGAAAGTGAATCAAATCAAGAAACGGACGATAATAAGTATAATAGAGTAGATATTTTAACGCAAAATTCAAAGAATGAACTGATAATTATTGAAATCCAAAGCACTTATGAAATTGATTATTTTCATAGAATGGCTTTTGGCGTATCAAAAAGTATTTCAGAGAACTTAAAAATTGGACAAAAATATGCTGAAATCAAAAAAGTCATTTCTATAAATATCGTTTATTTTGACCTCGGACAAGGACAGGACTACATTTATAGGGGTAGAACTGATTTTAGAGGCATACACCAAAACGATTTGTTAAGTCTATCAGACAAACAGAAGACGACATTTTTAAAGGAAAATGTATCTGACGTATTTCCAGAATATTATTTATTGAAAGTTAATCAATTTAACGACAACGCCAAAGACACTTTGGACGAATGGGTTTACTTCTTAAAAAACAGTGAAGTAAAAGATGAATTTAAAGCAAAAGGACTTAAAGAAGCGGGCGAAGTATTGGACATTATGCGGCTTGAAAAAGACGACCAATATGGCTACAATCGTTATTTAGATAGTTTACATTTGAAAGCAAGTGAAATATTTTCATTACAAACAGAGGCAGAATTTAAACTAAAAGAAGATATTGCTATAAAGGCAATTGAAAATGGTGCGGATAACAATTTCATAAGTTTAATAACTGGACTTACGATTGTCAGAATTGAAGCGTTAAGAAACAATCTAAAATAATAAATCTTTGACTAACAAGGTTTTATCAAAATTAAATTAGAATTGCTGAAAATACTGAGGGGGTATCCAACGCCCTAAAGCCGTTGGATACCCCCTCAGTATTTTGACCCATTCAAACAAAAAAAAGAACTACATTTCTTGACACAACTCTACCAAAACGCCATTCGTTCCTTTGGGATGCAAAAAACAGACGAGTTTATTATCCGCACCACGTTTGGGTTCAGCGTTCAATAGCGTAAATCCTTCAGATTGAAGGCGTGCCATTTCAGCCTGAATATCGGTGACATCAAAGGCGATATGATGTATACCTTCGCCTTTTTTTTCGATGAATTTTGCAATCGGACTGTCCTCACGCGTTGCCTCCAACAACTCAATTTTAGAATCACCTACGCGAAAGAACGATGTCATGACCCCCTCAGTAACAACCTCTTCCATCTTGTAATGCTCAATGCCCAACAGCTTTTTGAATAATTCATTACTTATGTCAATGCTTTTTACAGCAATACCGATATGTTCTATTTTATTCATCAATTGTTTTCTTCTTGGTTTCTTTTTTAGATTTTTCGACAGCTATACATTTAAAAATCTGTGTCGCCAAAGGCGCGAGTGTCACACTCAAATATTGTTCTTGTCCATGTTTTTCGCCATGAATTGTTTTTAGTTCCCCTTCGTTTAGGACATTCGTTCCGCCATAAATCTTTGCATCTGTATTCAATAACTCTAACCATCTGCCCGATTTGTTTGCGCCTATTTCATACCCCATCAGTACAGACGGTGTCATATTGCATACAACGAGAATATCATTCGCATCATCATTGCCTTTACGGAGATAAGAAATAACAGAATTATCCGCATCATCGTAAGACACCCATGAAAAACCATCCCATTGAAAGGCACGTTCATAAATCGCAGGTTGATTTTTATTAAACGCATTTAAGTCTTTTACAAGAGTTTGAACGCCTTTGTGCATCGGCGAATCGAGCAACCACCAGTCCAATTGACCTTCAAAAGCCCATTCACCGCCTTGTCCAAACTCACAACCCATAAATATCAATCGCGTACCAGGATGTGTGAACATATAGCCAAACAACATACGCAAATTGGCAAATTTCTGCCACTCATCGCCCGGCATACGGGTCAAGAGCGACCCTTTGCCATACACCACCTCGTCATGACTGAGGGGGAGCATAAAATTCTCCGTAAAACCATAGACAATACTAAAAGTGATGTCATTTTGATGCCACTTGCGATAAATGGGTTCATGTTTGAAATAGTTCAATGTGTCGTGCATCCAACCCATCATCCATTTTTGGCTAAAGCCCAAACCACCCATAAAAGTCGGACGACTCACGCCTGGGAAAGCGGTTGATTCTTCTGCAATTGTTACGGCTGCCGGGTAATTAGCAAAAATGGTTTCATTAAATTCTTTCAAAAAATCAATGGCTTCTAAATTCTCACGCCCGCCAAAATGGTTTGGAATCCATTCCCCTTCGTTGCGACTATAATCAAGATAAAGCATCGAAGCCACCGCATCTACTCTCAAACCATCAGCATGGAATTTTTCCATCCAAAACAAAGCACTTGAAATCAAGAAGCAACGGACTTCATTTCTATTATAATTATAAATCGCTGATTTCCAATCAGGATGATAGCCCAAACGAGGGTCTGCATGTTCATATAAATGTGTTCCGTCAAAGTCGTAAATGCCATGTGCATCCATTGGGAAATGGCTCGGTACCCAGTCTAAAATAACGCCTACGCCTGCTTTGTGGAAAGATTCAACCAAGTACATAAAGTCTTGTGGTGTACCAAAACGGCTCGACGGAGCAAAATAACCCAAAGTCTGATAACCCCAAGAAGGCTCATAAGGATGCTCCATGATGGGCATAAACTCAACGTGCGTAAAACCCATTTCAGCAACATAAGGCACGAGATCTTCTGCCATTTCACGATAGGTTAATGAGCGATTCCCTTCAAAACCCTTCCGTTTCCAAGACCCAGCATGAATTTCATAAGCCGTCATAGGTTGTGGTTTACCTACTTTTTCCAATTGCTGTGCGCGCCATTCATCGTCACTCCATTCATAATCTAAGTCCCAAACGATACTTGCCGTCCGAGGTGGTGTTTCCCACATAAAAGCATAAGGGTCAGTCTTTTCTAACAAACGTCCATCTTGTGACCAAATACAGTACTTATAGGTGTCGCCTTTTTTAGCGTGAGGTACAAACACTTCCCAAATGCCCGAACCGTCCCAACGTGAATTGGCGATATGTGACGTTTTGCTCCAAAAGTTAAAATTACCTATGACACTGACTTGCTTTGCATTGGGCGCCCAAACTGCGAAAATGACCCCCTCAGTACCGTTGTCATCTGTGACGATGTGTGAGCCAAGTTTCTCGTAAGCACGGAAAAATTTACCTGATTTGAAGAGGCTAATATCAAAATCTGTAAAAAGACTGAATGATTTCATAAGCGTTGGTTGCCGTTATTAAGTTTACATCCTTGTTGATAATAATTGATTATGACAAAAGTAGAAAATTTTGTGTGTTATACTGGGGGGGAGCGTTTTTTTTAAAAATTAAAAATTAAAATTCTAAAAAACACAGCAACTGTACTAACTTTGCGCCCTAATTAAACATCACAATTAATTAGACAATATGATTGAATCTCCTTCTCGCACAGCAGCCGTCCTTATGCTCGCCGACGGCACTGTTTGGCACGGCAAAGCTGTTGGAAAAATTGGTACCACCACAGGCGAAATCTGCTTCAATACAGGCATGACGGGCTACCAAGAAATCTTTACTGATCCTTCTTACTTTGGTCAAATCCTCGTCACCACCAATGTTCACATCGGTAATTATGGCACTAAAAAAACGGATGTTGAATCTGACGATATGAAAATCGCTGGTTTGATTTGCAAAACGTTTAATGTCTCTTACTCTCGTGTACAAGGTGATACGGACATTCAAACCTACTTCAAAAATGAAGGCATGGTGGGTATTTCAGACGTTGACACCCGCCAAATCGTCCGTCATATCCGCGATAAAGGGGCGATGAATGCCATTATTTCAAGCGAAATCACGGATTTAGAAGAATTGAAAACACGACTTGAGGCTGTGCCCAGTATGGATGGCTTAGAGTTATCTTCTGCGGTTACGACTTCCGAACCTTATTTTGTGGGTAATGAAAACGCCAAATTCCGCGTGGCTGCTCTTGATTTTGGTATCAAAAAAGCCATTTTGAATAATTTTGCAAAACGGGATTGTTATGTTAAAGTGTTTCCTGCCAAAACACCTTTTGCCGACATCGCGGCTTGGAATCCCGATGGCTTTTTCTTATCAAATGGTCCAGGCGACCCAGGCGCAATGGATTATGCCGTTGAAACCGTCAGAGAAATTTTGAAGACAAGCAAACCAACTTTTGGGATTTGTTTAGGACATCAACTTCTCGCACTTGCACTTGATGTGCCAACTTACAAAATGCACAATGGGCATCGCGGTATCAATCACCCTGTCTTGAATGTCGTCACAGGTCGATGCGAAGTCACCAGCCAAAATCATGGTTTCGGTGTTGACCCCTCAGTCATTCGCTCTAAATCGGATACGATTGACATTACGCATATCAATTTGAATGATGATACCATTGAAGGCATACGGGTCAAAGGTAAACCCATTTTCTCTGTCCAGTACCACCCTGAAGCTTCTCCCGGTCCACACGATTCGGAATACTTATTTGATGATTTTGTGGCTTTGCTGAATTAAGCGAAGCATCCGATTTACAATATCAAGCGTCGCTTTTGTCATTATTTCGTTTCGCTCAGAATGACAAAAACGACGTGTACACAATACTAATTTAGCGATTACGGCAAAATCAAGCAGAAACAGTTAGATTGTTGATTAACAACAATTCAACTGTTTTTTTATGCCTAAAACGCAGTCCCACGATAAAACAATGCCCAAAAATGGTGTTAAAAAATTCTTAAATTTTTCACATCTGCCTATTTCTTTCGTTCTGATAAAAATGTCACAATCAAAAACACATTCATCATGTTCAAAAAAATTTACATCACAGTCCTTTTTAAGGCATTATTAATGCTGCCTTTTTCCTCACACGCTCAGAACACGATGCGCGAAATCGGCTTACATGTTTCCAACCTTTCTCTTACCAATCTAAATCCAAGTTTTATTTACAAAAAACAGATAGGCGAAAATCTATACAAACGCTATAATTTCAGCTTTGCCAATATTAATTTTCAAAAAAACAAAACCACCAATCGTTATGGATTGAACACCTCTTTGGGTTTTGGTAAAGAAAAAAGGCGAGAAATGGGTAAACGATTGAAATTTATTCATGGTTTGCAATATCTGGGTGGAATAGGTTTTAATTACAATACGAGTAATAATCCTAATAATCAACTCAGTAAACAAACCACGCTCAGTGCAAACGTCGGTTTGGGCTATCTGTTGGGTGTTCAATTTGAAATATCACCTTCATTTTATATCAATCTCGAAACTGTTCCTTATATCAATCTTTCCTATCAATATTTAGGTGTTAAACAACCAAACTCCGATGCGGTGTCTGATAACACTTGGGGATTGCGCGGAGATTATTCCAATGCGATTGCTGTCAATATTGTGTATTGTTTTGCAAAAAAATAAGAGCGTTCAAACATTCCGAAAGTTTGAAACTTTCGGAATGTTGATTATTATTACTCGTTTTTCAAAAAAGCCACTTTTCCAGTTTCAATATCATAAATAGCCCCGACAATAAACACTTCACCACGCTCTTGCATACCCCTCAGTATAGGACTGAATGCGGGGATTTTGCGCAGCGATAACATAAGATGTTCTCGCAAAACAAGGTTGAGCAAATCCTCTCGTTTCCAACGTTTCCAATTTCCATCGCGTTTAACATTGTCAATGGCAGGTTTGAGTTGATAATTAATTGCCGTTTGATTACCCGTCATGTCATTGTTAACCGCCAATTCAATGAATAAATCATTGGTTTGTACCAGCACAACAATGATTTTTGAACCAATACGAACACAAGCGTTTTCCATACCCGCCACCATTTCCGCAGTGACAACGCTTGCAGGAGAACGCAGACCAATCACATCACCCAACCCTTGATTGAAAAGGAGTTCGGGTGCCGTACGAGAATCTGTTCCTGATAGAATAATTGCAGGTGGATATTGTCCATTTTTGCCCAAATAATAGCGTTGTTCACGTATATTATACCGCTTCATCTGGTTGTCATTGAAGCGTTTATTGCCTTCTTCGAGGCGCGTAAGGGCTTCGGCGGGTGTCATTTTTTTCAAGTCATTTTTGGTGACGACACCTGCTTTAAAGGCACAACTTTGGCATAAAATGATGGCTAAAACAACAATAATACTGAGGGGGTGCATTTTCATAGTTTTTTTTATTTTTATTATAAAAATCAATCTAAATCAGCATCTTCTAACATTTCTGCCAACGGATGCCACATATATTTTTCAAAATTTTGAATCTTATCATCTTCAACAATAACGCCTTCTACCGCCAATAATTCTGCCATACGGCTCGGCGGCTTAAAATGTGCACGACCTGATAATTGACCAAGCCGGTTGACAACTCTATGCGCTGGAATATCATTGGGGTCATGTCCACAATGATTCAACGCCCAACCCACCATACGCGGTGACCCCAAACGCAGATAATCGGCAATTGCCCCATAAGTCGTTACGCGTCCATGTGGAACAAGCCGCACGAGGGCATACACATCTTGCCAATAATGATTTTTTGTTGCCATATTTTAAGCGTTTTGGATAAAGAAAATTTATTGCTTTAAATACCGTCAAGCGAAAAGAAGGTAAATATCAAACGTAAAAATAAATTTTAAAACAAAATAAAAGCGATACTATTTTTTCAAAGCCATCATCAAGCCATCGCGCAACGGCAATAGAATACATTCCACACGTACGTCGGCTAAAACTTTTTTATTGAAACCATCAAGAACTTGAGTATCCACGTCCTTTTTTTCTTCAACCACTTTACCACTCCACAAGACATTATCCGCAATAATCAAACCACCTGGACGAGTTTTTTCAATCACCAAATCCCAATAAGCAGGATAGTCTTTTTTACCTGCATCGATAAAAACAAGGTCAAATACTTCGTCCAATTGAGGAATGATGGTCAAGGCATCGCCTATTAAAAGTTTGATATTGTGTTGAAAATCTGACAATTCGATGTATTTCTCAATGATATACTTCAATTCATCATTGCCTTCAATGGCATATAAAATACCGCCTTCAACGATTCCTTCAGTCATACACAAAGCGGAATAGCCTGTAAAAGTCCCAATTTCGAGTACCCGTCGTGGTTGCATCATTTTAGCAATCATACTTAAAAAACGTCCTTGCAAATGACCTGACAACATGCGTGGTGCAAGCGTTTTTAAGTTTGTTTCACGTACAAGGTCTTTTAAAACCTCATTTTCTGGGGAGGTATGTGCTTGTGCGTATTGTTCTATTTTAGGTGATAAAAAATCCATAATTTAAAGATGAGTCATAAAAAAAGTATTTAAATATCCTACATGAAATCCTACAAGTGCGGTTACTCACTATTTGGACTTGCCTTTCGCTTGGTCGCGCTATGCGCTCATTGCTTTGTAAAAAACAGGGGGTCATTGTCTATTTTAGGCATTAAAACCTTTTCTCGGTGATATCAAAAAAAGATTAAAAAGTGAATATCTAAACAAAAAGTAAAAACCCTTTCCAAATTACCATTTTCTTTATTACTTTTGCAGCCGTTTTAGAAACAATATGGAATTTAGATATAAAAAGCCTTAAAAAAGAGCTTTTTCACTCAATTTTGACGCTTAAAAGTCTGAATTTATTTTATAAACTTTTAAAAATAGTAAGCCAATGCCTTGCGGTAAAAAAAGAAAGCGTCATAAAATTGCGACGCACAAACGTAAAAAAAGACTTCGGAAAAACCGCCACAAGAAGAAGAAGTAAAAACTGATTTCTAAACCCTGATAGCAAACGCATTTTTTGAAAAAACGTTTTTGCTGCGATAGGGTTGTTTTTGCTAAAAAAGTCAGCGTTGACATTGTGGCTTAGTAAGAAATAGCGAAGGAATGTCGTAAATCTATTAGATTTTCGGCATTCCTTTCTGCATTCTATTATTAGCGTATTTATTTCAAAATATATGTACTTTGAAAAGCCACTTAGGAGTGAACAAATGATTACATGACTAAAGACGCAAGTCATTCAAAATGCCTTGTTTAAAGTTACATTTTTCACTCTTTTACTGAGGGGGTCTATTTAAGTAAGCGTGTTCTCTTTTTTTTCATTTTTTTTTGATTTGAAAAAGCCTAAACCAAATTAAGATATTGGAGACCACGCCTGAAAGAATAAAAAGCATACTGAATTTGACCATTTAACTATCTACTATTATTTTACCCTGAATTTTCATCTTTTCTGTCAAATTTATCTGCTCAACTCTTACCTCAACTCCCGTTATGGAACACTTTTCATGAACTTTTCCAAACGGCTTTATGAACGCATCGACATGAACTAAGCACAATCCAACACGCCTATCTGCAACGAATTTGCAAAACCTGCCTTATGCTATCAATCTAAAAGCGTTGACAATGGAAAAAGAACTTGTTATCCATTCGACGCAATCAGAGGTTGAAATCGCTCTTCTCGAAGATGGAAAATTAGTCGAACTGCATCACGAAGAAACAAGCAACGATTTTGCCGTCGGTGATATTTT
>JAYTUQ010000119.1:0-2189 GCA_043744455.1 Saprospiraceae bacterium
AAAAATAAACATACAATTATGAGCAAATACCGCATTTGGGAACAAAATGGTTTGAATTACGTCACATTAACAGTAGTGGGTTGGATAGACATATTCACAAGACAGCGTTATCGAGATATTGTGATAGAAAGTTTACGCTATTGTCAGCAAAACAAAGGTTTACACATTGTGGGTTATGTGATTATGTCAAATCATATCCATATGGTGGTTTATACTGACCCGCTTAATCGGGATGAAGCCAAAGGCATCAAGGGGTACGCTTTGAGCGATGTGTTACGTGATTTCAAGAAATTTACAGCCACTCAAATCTTGAAAAGCATCGAGACAGAGCCAGAAAGTCGGCGCGAATGGTTGTTGTATTTGTTTAAATTTTATGCGAAACACAAAAGCGATAATCGGCAATTTCAGTTTTGGCAACAAGATAATCATCCAATAGCCTTGTGGACGTTGGAAGTGATTTGGCAGAAATTGACGTATATTCATTTGAATCCTGTGCGTGCGGGCATAGTGGAAGTGGCATGGGACTATTTGTACAGCAGTGCGCGAGATTATTACAAGAATCAAAAAGGGTTTTTGGACGTTGAAATAGCTGAACCGCTTGGACCGATTCGTCCGACAGGTTATTACTGAGGGAGTGTGATTACTGGGGTCAGAGACCCCGCAGGATAATGGGTGGTCGGTTAAAAACCGACACCAGCGCCGCCGTTCGTTTGTTTGGGTGTTGGTGGGTGGTTTTGGGAAGAGTATGAGCCTGCGGGAATTTAACGCAAGACAAAAACAAAAAAATCTCGAACATAGAATACAATTATCTCAATTTACCCACACGCATTACGTTTACAAAAGAGTTAACGTCAGGTGGTACGACCACTACAGTAACTACAGGTATTATTGAGTTTATGTATAGTGCATCGGGTGTAAAGTTGCAGAAAAAGGTAGACCTCTATGATTTGGGTGGTGCTTATGTTTCTTCAACGATTACCAATTACTCGAACGGCGCAGAATATGACGGCAGCAACAACCTCGTACGGTTGCAACATACTGAGGGGGCTATTGTGAAAAATAGTAGTGGTGTTTTTCAATATGAATATGTTTTACGTGACCACCTCGGCAATACAAGAGTAACATTTGGCAATGCCAATAATGACGGTGTTTTGACGGTTAATGACATAAAACAGATAAATCATTACTATCCGTTTGGTTTGAATATGGATGGTCCGGGTTTTGGGGCTGGTGGGGCGAATAAGTATCAGTTTGGTGGCAAGGAACTCAACAGTGATTTTGGATTGAATTGGAATCATCATGATTGGCGGTTTTTAGATGTGGCGAGTGGTCGGTTTGTGACGGTTGACCCGTTGAGCGATATTGAACCAAGCCAAACTCCGTATAGATATGCCTTCAATAATCCATTAACTTTTAGTGACCCAGACGGATTATTTGAAACGGAGGAAGAAGCCAAAAAATATGCAAAAGATAATGGTATTAAAACAGGATGGTTTCGTAGTAATAAAATTGTTGAACAAAGTGATGGAACTTATGCTATTGAAAACCGAAAAGAAAGTACATCCGTTGCAAACGATAAGGACTTTGGTATTACAAAAGCCGCTTTACATATTGAAAGAGGCGTACATTTGGCTGATATAGGTTTTCAAAAAGCCGCTGATTTAGGTGATATGTTCTCATTCTCTTATAATCCCAATGCTGTTTTAAAGAATGATTGGTTTGATAGGGTTTATTATGCCGGGACTTTACTTCAATTTGCGACACCTTCGGGTAAGTTGGCAACAGTAAGTGAAGGAGCACAAGTAGCTAAAATAGGACTTTCAAATGCAGAATTAGTACAGAAGTCTGCCACACTAGCAGAGAGAGCTGTTGGGGGTACAGGTAGTACTGCGGGAATCGCAAAACATGAATATGCTTCGGCTCTTTTAGACAGGTATCAGAGAATTTATGGAAACAAAGGATTAGAAACAAAAGTTTACTTTAACAATAATGCAACACTTGGTACTGGAAATAGAGGTTTCCTAGATGTATTAGACCGTGTTAACGGTGTTATTTATGACTATAAATTTGGAAGCGCTATTATGAAGCCTGAACAATTTAACTTGACTTTGTTAAATTAGGAATAAAACTACTATGGTTTAAAAATTGTTGAATAAAGAATGAGACAGAAAAAAACTATTGGGGTCTAA
>JAYTUQ010000120.1:0-8431 GCA_043744455.1 Saprospiraceae bacterium
ATGATGTCGAAGTCCAAAGCTATCTATTTTACCCTTTTTTTTTGCTTTTTTTTACCCAAATCCTAACAACACACGCCCTCTGTTCTTAACGGACTATTGGACAAGATGATTAATAATTAAATGATAAGAATTTGTGTTTATACCCAAAGACAATAGTTTGCCTAAATCAATTTGCCGAATGTATTTGTTTTCAAACATAGGCTTAGGCAAACCACTTTCAAAAGAGTTTAACTTTTAACAAAACTATCTTTAACAACAAAGGAATCATGTTTATTAAACATGATTCCTTTGTTATCGGAACTTGATGGTTAATAATCAATAATCAACTCTGACACAATACCATAAACTGGCGCAGTGATTTACCTATGCGGTCACGCGCTGTAAAAATACCCATGTGCGCCACTTTGGGTAAAATAAGGATTTCAGATGTTTTCGCTAACGACAACATTTGTAAGCTAATAGCGTAAGGAACAGTCTTATCTTGTTTGCCAATGATAAGAAAAACGGGATGTTCGAAATTTTTCAACACATCGCTACAATCGACTCTGTTCATCATGGCTTCTAGGGCTCCCATAATGGTTTGAGGTGAGTATCTCGTCGCTTTATGGATGAGGCTATTGATAAGAAACTCATTTGAAGTGGCAAAAAGCTCAGCAAATAGTTTTGGAATCAATTGTTTTACATAAATAATATGCCCATTTCGCTCAACAAACTCTATAGCTTTGCGACGTTCTTCTTTTTTATCCTCTGTATCTGCATACGGATGTGAATGAAATAAGCCTAAACCCGTCAATACTGAGGGGTACTTTTTCGCAAAAGCCATCGTCACATAACCGCCCAATGAGTGACCTACCATGACGCATTCTGTGATTTTTAAATCATCTAATATCGCTTTGATGCTATCAGCCATGAGCTCAACGGAGTGCTGTGGGAGTAAATCCGATTCGCCAAAACCAGATAAATCGGGGCGAAGAATGCGAAAATCAGTTAAGTTTTTGATAAACTCATCCCAAATTGTGCTGTCTTCGCATAAGCCGTGAATCAAAACCAGCGTTTGTCCTTTGCCTTGTAGTTGATAGGCGATTTTTGTTCCTCTAAAATTTACAAAGTGCATATACCAATCAAATTTGTCGCAAAGTAACGTGTTTCTTATGAAAACAAGGGGATTCAGAAAAAAAATTGACTCCCGAGAAACAAGTCGCGTGTTTTTCCTAATTTTACCAATTAATAAATATTGAAATAGCAAATTAAATTTTTTTAGATTTCAACGATGACCGACAATCTTTCACCAAATCAAAAAGCCTTGCGCCGTTTGTTGCGCAACAAACCAGCTCTTTTCGGTCTGACGGTCATTGCGGTGGCAATTTTGGTGGCAGTTTTCGGCTATGTCCTTTCACCAGATGCCACGCCTGACGCGAATGACCAAATACCCGCCGTGGCTTTGAAAAACCCTGGTTTTAAGGTCAAAGTATTGAAATTGAAAAAAAATAGAGACATTGAACAGCCTAATTTTATATCGAAAGTGCTTTTCGGCGCTCCTTCTGAATTTGATTTTATACCCATTAATAAAGTAGATTTTTTACAAGTGCCCCAAGATAGTAGTTTGCAAAACGAAAATTTACAACCTTTCGAAATGCTTGAATTTGAAAAATACGCAGGTGAAGACCCCACGACGAGACAATTGATAAAAGGTGTTATCCAAAGGGTGCATCCTGTTAATGTTGTTTATTCTGTCAATACCGACAATGCTAAAATAAGTTTACACAATAAGACATATCATTTTTTTGATTTAAATAACAAAACACAAAGTATTGATATTGAAGAGATTAAAAAACAAGTAAAAGAGCAAATTTTTGAAAAAACCTTCTATTTGGGAACGGATAATTTTGGGCGCGATACATTAAGTCGGTTGATACTGGGTGTGCGTATTTCGCTTTTAGTGGGTTTGATTGCTGTCATTATTTCCTTGACAATAGGTATTTTACTCGGTGCATTGGCGGGTTATTTTGGTGGACGACTTGACGATGTGATTATGTTGTTAATAAATACAGTGTGGTCAATACCCACGATTTTGCTGGTATTTGCCATCGTATTAGCATTTGGACGTGGCATTGGTATCATTTTTTTAGCTGTTGGTTTGACGATGTGGGTAGATGTTGCTCGATTGGTGCGTGGTCAAGTTATGTCTTTAAAACAAATCCAATTTGTGGAAGCAGCGCAAAGTATGGGTTTTGGCACAAGCCGTATATTATTGAGGCACATTTTACCCAATATTTTAGGTCCAGTGATGGTTGTAGCAGCTTCAAATTTTGCGACAGCCATATTAATTGAGTCGGGATTAAGCTATTTGGGCTTTGGTATTCAGCCACCGACACCGAGCTGGGGCACCATGTTGAATGAAAATTATGGTTATGCGATAGGTGGAAAACCAATGTTGGCATTGATTCCCGCTCTCGCTATTATGTTGATGGTTTTAGCTTTTAACTTGGTCGGCAATGGTTTTCGAGATGCCTTAGATGTAAAAAGCCAAGAATGACCCCCTCCCGATATTCTCGGGATGTTCCATAAGTATTTTTAAGGCTTACGTGACTGTTTCTAATTAATTGAAAATCAATTTGTTATATTTTAAAATACCCTTAACCAAAACGATACACATGTCAAAATTAGAAGAATGTGAACGTCAATTATTCCTCAAACAGTTACAGATTAACCGTTTGTTGGACATTACGCAAGCCATCAACAACAATGTGAAGGCTGAAGGCTTGTTTGACATGTACAAGTCCTTCTTGTCGTGGGAATTAGGTGTTCGGAAGTTAGCTCTTTTTATCCCTGAAATAGGGTCATGGCATTGCGTTGTCCATGAAGGTATCGAAAAAGAAGACTTAGAACAAAAAGATATACATAAACTATTGGCTTCCTTTGGCAATACCCTGACTAAATTACAAAACAATAAACACCCTTTGGCTATACATTTTGATATGGTTATCCCTGTTTTTCACAAAGAAAAACCGATTGCCTATGCCTTTATTGGTGGTTACGATGCCACTGATTTCAGTAAAGTGCAATTGATTACAACTATTACCAACATTACAGCTGTTGCCATCGAGAATAAACGCCTATTCAAACGCCAAATCGAACAAGAACGATTTAATCACGAAATGACCCTTGCAGGAGAGATGCAGCGGTCACTCGTGCCTGATAAATTGCCCAAAAATGGGATATTTGAGGTATCTGCCATTTACAAACCCCATTTTGGGGTGGGTGGGGATTATTTCGATTGTTTTAAATATCAAGAAGACCATTATATGTTTATTGTTGCAGACATTGCAGGTAAAGGATTGTCGGCAGCCCTACTTATGGCTAATTTTCAAGCCAATCTACATGCCATCGTTCGGCGCGCTAACTCACCTGAAGAGTTCATTCGGCAACTCAACAAAGCAGTTTGGCGGGTCACTAAAAGTGAGCGATTTATCACCATGTTTGCAGCGGATGTTAATACCAAAACAGGTCATTTGCGCTATGTTAATGCGGGACATATGCCGCCTATATTGATAACAAAAGGAGAAACCCATTTGCTGAAAAAAGGCTGTCCCATACTCGGTTTCTTTAAAAGTCTGCCTGTCCTTGAAGTCGGTGAAATGCATATTGATGAAGAAGCCTTGTTACTTATCTTTACAGACGGTATAACAGATATTCGAAACGCTGATGGTGAAGATTTTAATGAAGATTTGGTTATTCAATTTACAGAACTTAACAAAAATCTTTCGGCACGTCCTTTCAATGAAAAACTGATGCAACACATTGACGCCTTTAGAGGTAACGAGGAATATCCCGACGACATTACGGTCTTAACAACACAGTTTTTTAAAAAAATATAATTCTTAATTTCTGACAGTTACAAAATAGAAGGATTTCAAAATAAATAATTTTGAAATCCTTTTTTATATTGCAAATCAATACTTTATGAAATATCTAAGTTTAAATAATTATTCTCATAAAATATTAAGCTAAAAACTGTGACGATTACTGAGGGGGTACGTCTCCTTGTAGTCTTTAAAAATATTTATTGTCATAACTAATCAAAATCTTAACGACGATGAAAAACGCTCTGAAAGTTCTTGCAATTTGTGCCATTTTCGCTTCTTGTTCTGAAGCACCAAAGGCGCCAAAAGTAGTCGAATCTGCGGGTAACAAAATGTCTGCGGCGGCTGATTCTATGGGTGCTGCTGGTAAAATGGTGATAGACTCTACGGCTGCTGCCACTGCCGCAGGCGCTGCTGCTGCGGCTGCTGCTGTTAAAGGTGCTGCGGGCGCTGCCGCTGCCAAAACAGGTGAATTGCTTCAAAAAGCAGGTGAAAAAACAGAAAAGGCAGGTACTAATTTGAAAAAAGCGGCTGAAAAGCACTGATTTCATTAAAAGAAATCCTAAAGTAATGATAAAACGGAGAGCACGTTTTAAATAAACACCCTCTCCGTTTTATAAGCTTTTTTAAAGACTATGTATTAGCAATAAATTGTGTCCTTCTATATTTGTTCGGTGGCAACTATGTTAAAGTAGATGCCATTTTTTTTTGCCCAAAAAAGGTTAGACAGAAGAAACCGTACTGCCTTTTTGTTGTCGCTCCATTCTACCTTTTTTACCCGCTTTTATAAATAAAATTATGGCACCAACAATACACCCAACACCCAAAAGTAAAACGACAACTGCTAAGGCTTCTTGCTTGTTACAAGCCAAACCACAAGCAACTGGAGCAGAAAGGATACCCAAAACTATTCCTAATATACCCAGCCAAATCATGCCGCTTTTTGACATACCGTTCACATCCTTTCCTAAAGTGGCTTGCCATTTCATCATCACTTTGTCGTAATAATGTTGCCGTTTGAGCTGTTTTTGCTCTTTTTTATCAATAGATACTGAGGGGTCACTGATGATGGCGTTTACTGTTTGCACAGTTGCTTCAATTGTCGGTTGATAGCGGTAAACCGCATTGCCTACGCACATATACAAGCCAAAAAGAGCCACGTACATAGTCCCAATAACAGAATAGCGGAGTCTGAAATAGCGTTCAATCGTCAATTTTCCAAAGGAACGAAGCTGATTATAACGCCATTCAGCCAATTTGTAAATAACAATAAGTGAGAACATACTGCCCAACATCCATTCAGCCGGGACGTTTTGCAAAAGCCCATAGCCGATTATTGTTCCGATACAACCTTTGATAATACCCACAACGATGAGAAGGAAACGCGTTGCTAACACGTGGTGACTTGCCCAGTAAGAGATAGCTTTCATTGATATAAATGTTTTATTTGATGATGAAAAAGGTTTATTTCAATCTCAATTTCACATAAAAGTAAACCTTTTTCATTCTTCTAAATAAAATTTTTCATCAAATAATGTCATAGACGTTGTCCCAATTTCTTAACTATCTCATTTTTCCAACTGACAAAAGTTCCTTGTTGAATTTGCACTCTTGCTTCACCCACAAGCCAAAGGAAAAAAGCCAAATTGTGTAAAGTCGCAATTTGCCCCGCCAATAATTCTCCTACATGAAACAGATGCCGCAAATAGGCTTTTGTATAAAAACGACTCGTCGGTGCAGCCCCCTCAGTATCATCAATGGGTGTGTGGTCATTAGCCCATTTCAGATTTTTCATATTCATCAAACCATTTGCCGTATAAAGCAAACCATGACGGGCATTGCGCGAAGGCAAAACGCAATCGAACATATCAATGCCAAGCGCAATGTTTTCTAAAATATTGATAGGCGTACCAACACCCATCAGATATCGTGGCTTGTCTTTTGGAAGGATTTGACAAACCAAATCCGTCATCGCATACATATCTTCTGCGGGTTCACCGACGGACAAGCCGCCGATGGCATTGCCCTGTTGGTTCTGTTCAGCTATAAATTCAGCTGATTTTACACGTAAATCCTTGAAAACAGAGCCTTGAACGATGGGAAACATCGCTTGACTGTATCCATACTGAGGGGGTGTCTGATCGCAATAAGTGATACATCTTTTGAGCCAACGGTGCGTCAAGTCCATCGAGTTTTTAGCATACTCATAGGTGCAAGGGTAAGGCGGGCATTCATCAAATGCCATGATGATATCGCCACCAATCTCGTATTGAATTTCTATAGATTTTTCAGGCGAAAAAAAATGTTTAGACCCATCAATGTGCGAAGCAAACGTCACACCTTCCTCCGTTATTTTTCGCCGATGGGCTAAGGAATAGACTTGATAACCACCCGAATCCGTCAAAATCGGACGCGACCAACCATTGAATTTGTGCAAGCCCCCTGCCCCCCTCAGTATGTCCATGCCCGGACGCAAATACAAATGGTAGGTATTGCCCAATATTATTTGCGCTTTTACATCGTTTTCAATCTCTTTTGTATGTAAACCTTTAACTGTACCGAGCGTACCGACGGGCATAAAAATAGGCGTTTCAATAACGCCATGTTCTGTCTCAATTAACCCCGCCCGCGCATTCGATTGAGGGTCAAGGTGTTGTAAAGTAAATTTCATAAAATCCAATTTAAAAAGTGGATAACGGAAAATGGATAGTGGATAATATAGGTGTTATTCAACCCTACATTATCCACTATCCATTTTCCGTTATCCACTATATGTTATTTATTCAAATCCGCTAAACTGATGGTACGTCGTTCATTAATGTAGTTAGTCGGTTCAAAAGAAATCGCACCCGCATTTTCAGCGATGATATAAAATTCAATAGCTGTGAATTTTCCTTCTGGATTGACAACAGTTCCAAAAACCTTGTCTCCCGCTTCGCCATCATGGTTTTTGCCGTCGTCAAACATTTGTTGTTCTATAAAATTGTTCAATGACCCAACAGGACGGTACATCAAACGCACCCGACGCGGAAAATTATCAACTTTCGCTTTGATATGAAAATCGCCGACGGATTTGGTTGTAAACTTTTGGCGGTTGGTAAAGTTAATCCCAGATACTTGTGGTGGAATATTCAACAAATCGGGGTATCTTTTAAGAAATTTAGCCCGTTTTGACATCAGTTCGACGATGCCAGGAATCTTTGTCACTTTGCCAACCGTCTCTGTGAGGCTGCGTTGAAAATCCGCCATTTCATAAGGTTTTTCAGGAGACGCGGTATAATAAGGCGTTATGAGTGCTTGCCAAGCCATAACTTTTGTTTGATAAGCATTGTTTTCGAACCAATCTGCCAAAATTTGGCGGATGTGCGCAAAGTAAATTTTGCGGTTGTCTGGATTTTTCAACAACAACGAAATGACTGGTCTCGACGCATTATCGGCATGTAGCAACGGATCAAGAGCAACCAAACCATCAAAATCTAAGTCGCTCATGCCATTTGTATTTTTGAAACTACCAAAAGCAAGGTTTAACTCTGTTGGTACAAAATTGAATTGTCCTGATGCATTGCGCACCAAATAATAATTGCCACTATGCTGACCTGTATAACTGTTCAGATTTACAAGAACATTGTTTATAGCCAAATACCATAAAGTGCGGTCAATATTCAAAATATTTCCCACATTTTGCGGCTCATGTTCCATCACACGCGTTAATTCGATGAGGTCGTCCCAACCTTCTTTTGAGAGCATATCGAAGTTGCGGAGGTAACATTTAGCATTGTTTTCGTGCTTCAATGCGCCAAAATTGGTGTGGTCGCAATCATCAACCGAGGTCGCTCTGGTGTCAGGCACACAACGAAAAGCGGGTAAAATGCCCCCCTCAGTACCCGCAAAGTTTTTTTGGATAAAAGTCTCATCCACCGCTTCAATATTGACATATACGCCTTTATTCACACTATTGACCGTCAAATTGACGTAATTGGCGCGTGGCGAGGGTATATAACGGCGAGCAATTTCGTAACCCAATACCTCACGCACGAGCGATGGATCGCGTAAGGCTTGGGAAACAGCTATGGTTTTGTAGCCTTGATGATTCTGTTTTTTATCTATCAAATTGAGTTTGAGCAACCAAGGATTGCGTTTACCACCTATTTGATGCGTATAGTTATTAGCATAACTAACACCCACATTTTCATATATTGTCCCGTCAATTTGAACTTTAGCCAGTGCCATTTCGTCGCCATTAACGCGGTTGGAGTCCAGCAGATTCATCCAATTGGCTTTGTCAAAAGTGATGCGCAAATCATGGACATATGACCCATCATATAAATCAACCGACTTTTGAGCCAACATGTTAAAGGAGAAAAAAGAAAGTGCTGCCGAAAATAGTATTGTTATTTTTTTCATAATGTATAAATATTCAAATAGGCTATTTATTGGTTTGTAAATATTGTAAGAATGATTTTTGTAAAAATAATTCACCGAAAGCACCCCCTCAGTATTTTTTACTTCTTAACTGATTATCAACGGTTTAAATTGACTGTTTATTTTTCATTCGCAACTTTTTAGAC
>JAYTUQ010000121.1:0-8408 GCA_043744455.1 Saprospiraceae bacterium
ATTGCTATTTTCGAAAGAATAGAAGGTCAAAAATTCTCAAAAAAATACGTTGATTTTGCACCTAAAATTGCTATAGAAGTAGATATAGATATTGACCCATCAAGTATGTCCGATGTTGATTATTTGAATAAAAAAACGCAAAAAATGCTTGATTTTGGCGTTGAAAGAGTTATTTGGATATTAACAAATAGTAAGAAAGTTTTAGTCGCGATACCTCAAAACGATTGGCTGACAATGGATTGGGATAAAGATATTGAGATTTTAGGAGGTATAACATTTAACATTCAGACATATTTGACAGAGCGAGGGATTGAAATTTAGATTTTGCCCCCCTCAGTATTCCGAACATTATTTTACAAACAATCGGCACATAAAACCTGCCGAATTTAATAAAAATATCAATATGAATCGTCGAACTGTATTAAAAACAATGACAACAACTGCTGCTGCCGCTTTCGTTTCTGAAAGCCTTACGACTCGGCTTGAAGCCACCAATGCCGCACTCGATTCGGCAATTTCTGGTAAAATCAACCATTCCGCTTGTCGGTGGTGTTACAGTTCTGTGTCACTCGATGAACTTTGCAAACGAGGAAAGGAAATCGGTTTGCAAGGCATTGATTTATTGACACTTGAAGAAGTACCAACGGCTCAAAAGTATGGCTTGACTTGCTCAATGGTACACCATGACCTCAAAGGTTATGGCATCCCAAAAGGCTTTAATCGCCTTGAAAACCACAAAGATTTGGTCGAATACTACATAGACCGCATCCCAAAAGTGGCTCAATTGGGTCTCAAGAATTTCATCTGCTTTTCGGGCAACCGTGCGGGTATCAGCGAAGCACAAGGCATGGCAAATTGTGTTGTGGGTTTGCAAAAAATCATGGCCACAGCCGAAAAGTATAAAGTCAATATTGTCATGGAACTTTTGAACTCAAAAGTGGATCATAAAGACTATCAATGCGACCACACCGATTGGGGTGTTGCCTTGACAAAAGCCGTTGGTTCTGAAAATTTTGGCTTATTGTACGACATTTATCACATGCAAATCATGGAAGGTGATGTTATCCGCAATATTCGAGACAATCATCAGTACATCAAGCATTACCACACAGGCGGCGTTCCCGGTCGCAACGAAATTGACGACTCACAAGAGTTGTACTACCCTGCCATCATGAAGGCGATTGTCGAAGTCGGTTTTAAAGGATTCACAGCGCAAGAGTTTATTCCAAAAAATGCCGATAAATTAGGCTCGTTGGAGAAATGCGTCAAAATTTGTGATATTTAAGACCCCCTCAGTATTTTACATCAAGTGTCGGATGTTTTCAAAATATCCGACACTTATGCCTATAAATCACCCTTTCACTATTTTTTTAACATTTATCATAAAAACAACAAAATGAAAAACCTATACACCTTCGCGCTCATCATCAGTGCACTGCTTTTTATGTCTGCCATACAATCACCTAAACCATTGAAAATCATCTTTTTCGGTGATTCCATAACACAGGCAGGTATTCGTCCAGACGGGTATATTGATAAACTCAAACAGATGTTGGACAAAAACGGCATCAAGGACAACTATCAACTGATTGGTGCAGGTATCGGTGGTAATAAGATTTACGACCTCTATTTGCGCCTTGAAGAAGATGTGTTAGAACAAAAACCTGATGTTGTTGTAATTTGGGTCGGTGTCAATGACGTGTGGCACAAACGTACGTTTGGGACTGGCACAGACCTTGATAAATTTGAGAAATTTTACGTTGCCATCATCAAAAAACTGCAAGCACAAGGCGTAAAAGTCATTGTCGCAACACCTTCAACGATTGGCGAACGCACCGATTTTTCAAACGAACAAGACGGTGATTTGAACCGTTATTCACAAATTATGCGCGACATTGCTGCCAAATACGATTGTCCCGTAGCGGATTTCAGAAAAGAGTTTTTGAAATATAATTTGGAAAAAAACAAAGACAATAGAGAGTCGGGTGTTTTGACAAGTGACCGTGTGCATCTGAACGAAGTAGGAAATCAGTTGGTGGCGGATATTTTGTATAAGATATTGATTAAATAATACCATGATTTATTAAACACACAGTGACACTCAAACAAACGAACGGCGGTGCAGCTTAAGTTACCACTATGCTTTTTCTTTAAAATATCTTTGTTTTAGAATAAAAAAGGCTTACTTTTATCGAAACAAAGGAATAAACAGCAATGAGCCGACTTAAAGATATTCTCAATCGAGAACCTATTTTCATCAATCCATATACCGATTTTGGTTTCAAACGCCTGTTCGCTGAGGAAGGAAGCAAGGATTTGCTCAAAGATTTTTTGAACCAAATTCTACCAAAAAGGCATAAAATACACGATTTGACCATCCAGAATGGTGAACAACAGCCCAACACAGAAGCCGAACGCAAAGCTTATTTCGACATCAAATGTCAATCAATAACGGGTGAAAAGTTCATCATCGAAATGCAAAAAGCCAAATTGGCGCATTTTCAAGACAGAACGGTGTTTTATCTTACTTTTCCAATTCAAGAACAAGCACAGAAAGGAGAATGGAATTTTGAACTGAAACCCATATATTTGGTCGCTATCCTCGATTTTAGGTACGATGACCATAAGAAAAGGCAAGTTTTACTTAGAAAAATAGCCCTCAAAGACCAATTTGGCGAACTTTTTTCGGATAAAGTGCATTTAAGATTTATACAAATGCCCATTTTCAATAAAAAAGAAAACGAACTCAAAACGCGTTTCGACAAGTGGCTCTATTTTTTACAAAACTTAGAAAATTTTGACGAAATACCCCGCATATTAAACGAACCAATATTTCAAAAAGGATTTGAAATTGCAAAAATTGCAAAAATGACAGCTCAAGAATATAGACAATACGAATCAAGCAGACTCGCTTATTCCGAAAATAAAGCCATCGTCGATACGGCAAGGCAAGAAGGTTTTGCGCAAGGTGAAGAAAAAGGTAAAATAGAAGAGCGAGAATTTAAAAACCTTGAATTTACATTAAGTTTAATAGAGAATACCGATTTTTCTAACGAAAAAATCGCTCACCTTGTTGGTGACATAACTGTTGAGTATGTTGAAGCCATAAAAAAGAAAGTGCTTCAAATACGGTCATTGTTAGAAACAAAACATTCTATCACAAAAACCGCAAGCATTGTAGGTGTCACTTTTGATTTTGTCAAAAAAATTAAGGAAGAACTTGACAATCTATAAATGTTTGTTGAAAAAGAACCCAATAAAAAGTCGGGTGCGTTCGGTGCATCCGTCTTTTTATTTTTGCCCTCATCTAACAGTATAAAATTCCGACGCTTGGGGCAGATAACGCAACACAAATACTTGAAAATCAAAAGACTATGTGCTCTCTGTAGCTATTTGTTTTTTAAAAACATAACCCCTTATCAACTCGCTTTCTTCTTCAAAATCACTTTCGTCCCATCTGCTTGTTGTATTTTTTTATAAAAATCACGCAAGTCATTGAAACGTTCAGCCGCTATTTTAACAGGGCGAATCTCTATTTGACGTTTATAAATCAATGTATTATCACCACTTTTTTCAATCGTCGCCGTATAGTTACCAAAGTCAGATTTAATGTCAAATGCCTTTGTTGGAATACTTTCTACTTCGTAGTTTTCAGGCATTGTAAAGGTCACTTCATCATTTTCGCTGTATCCATCGCCGCCAATTTCTATTGGCAAAACGCGTTTTTCAGTCGGCGCAGGCGTATCGTCAAAGGGATTGTGCAAGTTCATGGGTATGAACATGCGTGTACCCGCTTTTGAAGCGTATTTATCCATCGCCAATTCATAATTCAGTGTCAGTTCTGGTTTATTGTCATCGGGTTTTGCGTCCAATGATTTGACCGTATAATTGGGTAATTTGAGCACATGCACGAAGGCTTTTTGAAATTCTTCTTTAGACATTTGCGTCGCAATTTGCCGCCAAGAGTCATGCAGAGACCCCCTCAGTAAAATATCGTTTTTGAGCGTTGCGCTGCCCATTTCAGTCAAAACAATAATCGTTTTACTCGTTTGTGTATTGTTTTTTAACAAAGACGTAGGCGTTTCGACCATTTTACCACCTTCAGGCGTAATCAATAGCACCCGCCGCCCCTCAGTAAAATCGCTCAAATAACCCGTTGGGGCTTCTTGTGAGGTACATTCAAGCCACATATTTTCCGAAGGAATAAACAAAATCATGTGATTGAACGACGGCGAACAAAAGTCCGCCGATGGTGATAATTCACGCGCATCACCCGCCCGAACTATCGCTAATTGCGACTCAATTCCCACCACTTTCAGCATTGCCTTCATAAAATTGGACAACGCCTTACAATCACCATATTTGTTCTTTTCGACATAACTTGCTTCAAAGGTTTGCCAACCGCCAATGCCTAATTGCACGCTGATATAGCGCATATTTTTCTGCATATAATGGTATAAAACAGCCACTTTCTCTGCATTTGTTTTTGCCGAAGCTGTCATTTCCTTAATTTGGGCTTCTAATTCAGGCGAAACCTTATCTCTTTCTTTGTTCAGTCCATAAAGAAATTTGCCAAAAGTCACCCAATCTGTCATACTACCTTGTTTCCCTTCTACTTCAAATTCGGAGGGAGAGATGGCAACCCACGGCAAAATTTTTGCAGCAGGTGGACACAATGGTTCTGATTTAACTGCCTCGATGCCATCGGCAACCCATTTAATTGAGCGTATTTTATTCGACGCAACATCTGTAGGTGTTAGATTTGTATTGTAATTTTTAAAAATCGGTTTCATCCTGAGGGGTATGCTCAAGGTGTATTCAGAATGTTGAATAGCTGTGAAATAACTCGGTTGAATGTCCCAATCTGGATAACCACGCAAACCCGTATGTTTGACTTCATATTCCAATTCAAACGTATAAGGTAAAACGCCATATCTATTTTCAATGTGCTTCATACGCGTATCGTTGTAAATCGAAATACCGTCATGCGCTGCCCTATCGTTGATTTCGTCCTTTTCCAGTTTACGAATCAATTTACCCATTGCATCATAAAAGCGCGCACGGATATTGGTGACTTTACTCCATTGATTGTAATGCACAGTGAAGTCCTGAAAGGCATGGTCTTTTTTTAAAACAGATACAACTATCCGATAACGATGCACCGCTTTGGCAGCGGATTCGACTTCAAAAGATTGCTCTTCGGTACGAATAACAGCATGTGCATCTTGTTTTAGATTTTCTGGAATCTCATCAATGGGATATTGCAGTTGTGACCCTTTTTTACTGTTGACAAAGGAAATCCCGTTTTTTTCGGGAAGGGGGTGTATTTTCTCGGCAAAGGCTATTGTACATAGACAAAGGGCAAAAGCAAGGATGAAAAATGTTTTGATAGTCATTAGATAAATATTTTGTTGATGTTAAAATATGCCAAACGTTTAAGAAATTATTTGATTATCAGTAATTAAATCATGGTTTCTTCTTCGCCGTTTCTGTTTTATCCATTCTTTTAAGAACAATTTGCTCGTTCTTTTTAGTGACAATTTGGTTAAAAAATGATTTAATATTGGGATATTCCTCAACAGGAAAATAGAGTTGTTTGAGTTCAATACGCACCATAAGCTGTATTTTATTGCCCATTTTTGTACAACTATAAATGAATTTTCCACCATTGTTTGGCAAGCCTAATACCATTTCTTTTGGCAATTCCTCTATAGTATAACCATCAGGAATCGCCATATTTAACACAAAATGGTCGCGAATCGGGTATGGCAATTCAACTGGATAATTGCGTTTTTCTTGCTTAAAAGGGTTTTCGTCAAAGTCCGTTTTCAAGGTCGGTTTGATATACATTAAATCATCAGCGACAATCGCAGCATTCGGAATGATACAATTCATTGTCCGTTTGAAAGGCAAATACAAACTGTCTTTATTGACAACAACGATGCTATCCAATTGAATATCTGGAAACGCTTTTGCCCATGCTTTCTTCAAATTTTCGTTTTTCTCATCGTCTTTAAGGCTTGTGCGCTCGTCAACGGCAGCATAGCCTAAATAGCTGCCGCCGATATTGCCTTTAAGTGTCCCATCTTCCAACAAAGCAAAATTTCCTAACATCGTTTCACTCGAAAAAGGCGTTGGAATATCTACCCAACGCGGATTCTTTTCATCTAAAACCCAACCCGCCCCATTCAATGAAGGCACACGCGGTACATTCATCGGACGATAAATATTACCCGCATCTAAAAACATCGGTTTTTCACCCTCGATATAACACAGCACGTGATTGAATTGCCGCCCAATCGGATAATTTTTATAAGGCAAACCATGGTCGCGGGTACTGACGAGCATCGGCAAGGCTTTAATGCCCGCTTCATTGAGGCACGCAATCAACATCAAATTGAGTTCCCCACTATTGGCTTTTTTCTTTTTAAAAGCATCGTCTAACGATGATTCTTGAGCATAAATGCCAAAATAATCATCAATCCATTGCACATTTTGAGAAATAAACTCATAAACAATGCGTATTTTTTCTTCATCTGTTTGAGCCGTAGCGAGTAATGGTTTGACAGCTTTCCAAATATCGTTGTATTTGCTCCGAAAACGCAACTGCTCGCCGAGGTCTTTATCCGCCATCAGTTCTTTTGCCAATGCTTTCCAATCTTGAAGGATTTTTCTCGGGGGGTCTGAACCAATAACAGGATTAATTTGGCTCAATTGAAATTTCATATTAGAAATATGGTTGCTCAAAGTGGACACATAACCTTCTGACTTCATCGCTTCCAACGAGTCGAGCGAATAGCGGAAATAAGTCGTGGGTTCAAGTATAACCTTTTTTTTGACCTCGATTTTTTTGTTGAGCGTATATTCATCTTGCTTCGGTGCTTGCCCTCTAAAAAAGTAAATATATTCTAGCGTCCTCGGTATATCTGTCACCAATTCACTGTGGCGAACAGGAATTTCCGCTTGAAAATACCACGGATACAGTGAAAAAACATCTGTGCCTTCGACCGTGTACTCATATTCCACTATCGAACCTTCTTGTAAATTGGAAAAAGCAAACTTTTTTCGGGAGACGTATTTATTGTCTTTTTCATCAAAAAACGTCGTAACGGGCGTTATTGAACTATCAGGATTGACTGTTTGTGCTTTTACACCGAGCAACTTTTCTGAACTCCGTAATGTAATGCTGTATTTACCATAATCATCAAAAGACGATTTTTTAAGCAATTTCACGCGTTTAAAACTCGTCAAATAGCATTTCCAACCTTGTTCACCGTAGTAAAGAGACAAAAAACCGTTGTCTAACAACACAACGGCATTGGCAGAGGTGTCGGGGTCGTAGCGTGTCATCTCCAAATCTGCTTTGGGGACGTGTCCAAAAGGCGTTTCGATTTCAGTGAGACCACCTACTGCAAAAAAAAGTCTACTTTGGGCTGTGGCAAGTCTATAGAGGCATAGCAGCAGGACAGTAGTTAAAAATGTTTTTAGCTTCATAATCGGACATGGGATTTTAAGGATAAAAAAAAATGTCAGGGCAAAAATAGAGCCTAAAAATAGAATATGAAGTTTTTAAATGTTAATTTTTTGAATTTATTTGAAAAAATACCCCTCAGTATTTACAGTCATTTTTTCATAAAATACATGGGTTATTAAGCATTTATTCAATTGTTTTTCTCAATTTTAGGTTTTTAAAAACAATTTTTATCAACCTCCGCAAAGTAATTGTCGGAGAAAACTAAACAACAAGATTTTTATGAAAAAGACATTATTAGCACTGCTTGTTTTTACAGCATTCAATATCATCCATGCACAAACAGATTTAACAAAGCCCGAAGACACTGAATTTTACGAGCCTGTGCCGCCAATCGTTACACCTGCTGCCAAAATAGGTGATGCACCAAGTGACGCTATCATACTTTTTAACGGCAAAAATTTTGACAATTTCGTTGAAGATGTGGACGGTTCGGCTGTCAAATGGACGATGGACAAAAGCCGTGTCCTTGGACGTGAATACACCGCAGAAGGTAAGCCCGTCAGATGGACTTTGAACAGCGACGGTTCTATGATGGTCAAAAAAGGGGCAGGTGACATCAAAACGAAAAAACTGTTTGGCGATTGTCAACTACACGTTGAGTGGCGTTCACCGATGGAAGCAGACACATTAACAGGTCAAAGGAAAGGTAATTCAGGCATTTTCCTTCAAGAACGCTATGAAGTTCAGGTTTTGAATAGTTATAAAAACAAAACCTACACCAACGGACAAGCAGCTTCGATTTATAAACAAACACCGCCAATGGCAAACGCTTGCTCTCCGATGGGCGAATGGAATACCTACGACATCATCTTTACTGCACCGCGTTTCCGTAGAAATGGGTCTTTAGAAACAGCTGGAAAAGTCACTGTCATTC
>JAYTUQ010000122.1:0-8407 GCA_043744455.1 Saprospiraceae bacterium
TAAGAAAAATAACTTTCTATCGCTCAATTATACTTATCCTCTCTCACTTCCGTAAAAGTGTACCTGTTCTATCCCTATCTGTCAATGAACTCTTTGAAACTTTTATTGAATGTTAATAGCTACTTTTCGTTCACTTTGGCATTCTTTAATCGTTTTTTATCTTTAAAACTACTCGTTTGTAGCTTTCTTTTCTTATCGGGCTGCAAAGATACGAGCCTTTTTTAGATTCAAAAACTTTTGATTAAAAATTTTATTTTTTTTCAAAAGTAATGATTTTGCTCACAATTTGCTCATTTTTAACTGCCTTCCTTCGAAAGCGATGCAAAGATAGAACGTCATTTTCACCTGTGCAAGTCTTTTCTAAAAGTTTTTCAGAAAGTTATTTTTTTTCAAAAAGAATAACCAAATTTAATTCTGCATTGACCCCGAAATAAGGTCAAATAGTTCATGCCAAGCTTAATGTTCTAAAAACAGTATTGCCCCATTCACCTACTTCACTTAATCATATTTTTTTCACAATTTTCAGAAACCATGAACAAATAGAACTCTTATTATTTGAAGATGATTCTTAGCCTTGTCGCATGGCTTCCACTTCACTAATTGTCTTAGGTAATGCTTTGCCTAATAAGCGATACCCCTCAGTAGTGATTACGAAATCTTCTTCTATTCTTATACCACTGAAATCGCGATATGTTTCTAAAATATCATAATTAATAAAATCACGAAACTTCCCTTCTGCTTTCCATTGGTCAATAAGTGTCGGTATAATATATATGCCAGGTTCGACGGTTAATACAAAACCTGATTCTAACGCTCGACCAAGCCGCAATGACTTCATACCAAACTGCGTACTCTTCTTTACGGTATCCGTATAGCCCACATATTCTTCTCCTAAGTTTTCCATATCATGGACATCTAAACCCATCATGTGCCCTAAACCGCATTGGAAAAACATCGCATGAGCACCTGCCGCAACAGCTTCTGAAACTTTGCCACGCATCAAGTTGACAGATTTCAAGCCTTCAACCAATGTCTCACACGCCTTAATATATATGTCTCTGTAAAGCACGCCAGGTTTCAGTAAGCTTACTGCGGTTTGGTGCGTATGCAAAACGATTTCATAAATCTCCTTTTGCTTAGTTGTAAATTTTTTGCCCACAGGAAACGTACATGTCATATCCCCTGCGTAGTGCATATCGTTTTCTGCGCCCGCATCGCAGAGTATCATTTGACCTTCTCGAATGTTATTGCCTTGATAATGATTATGTAGCGTCTCGCCATTGACCGTCAATATAATAGGAAAAGCTAAACTACCCCCCTCAGTATAAGCGGCTTCTTGGACCTTTGCAGCAACTTCATATTCTTTCATACCTTGTCGGGCGTATTGCATAGCAGCTAAGTGCATTTTATTCGTTATCAAAACCGCCTTATCTATTTCAATAATTTCTCGCTCTTCTTTATATGCTCGTTGATTGATGATAGCTTTGATAAGAGAAACTGATGCTTGTGCAGAAAGGTGTTGCACTCGCACATTTAACCATATCGATAACTTAATCGCATTATCCGCGCGATAAGGTGGAATAAAATGAACTACGCGCTTCAAAGACAAGGCTTTTTTGATAAAACCCTCGATAGTAGGATAAGGCTGCGTCTTTTCAACACCGACTTGTTGCGCCATTTCATTGATGGAAGGCAAAAGTCCCGTCCAAACAATGTCATCAATGGTCAATTCAGTGCCGAAAATGATTTCATCGCCGCTTTCAGTATCTATGATAGCGGCTAACCCCGCAACATCTAAACCGAAATAATACAAAAAGGTACTATCCTGACGAAAGAAATATGTATTGTCTCGATAATTCATCGGACTTTCATCATTGCCCATTAATAAAGTGAGACCTGAACCCACTGCTTTTTTTAAGACGCTTCTACGGTGAATATAAACGGATTTGTCAAACGTTCTGAAATGCATGGTTTGAGCGTTTAGTTTAGTAAATGATAGTTATTACAATTTTTGACACACATATATATGTGTTAAAAAATCAAAGGTAGGCGTTTGTTACTTTTTATCCTTTTTTAGAACTTAGTTGTTACAATATGATTTTAGCTCTTTTATGGTTTCAAGTTGATGTTAATCTTTATAGAAAAAAATCATGGATTCGTTTTCTTTTGTTAGAATTTAGTTTTACCTTTCATTATTCAAACTAAAACCGCCGAAAACTATGCACGCAATCAATCTCAATCAAATTCTTCAAGACACTTTTCACGCCATTCGACCTGCCGCTTTACTGAGGGGTATTCATTTGTTGTATTCGGATATGAGTACGCCATGCTACACTAATTTGCCAATGGACGAAGTGATACCACCTGTTCTGACACTTGTTTTACGTTTGATTTATATTTTTCCAAAAGGTCGAGAAATCCATATTGTTACGCACCAAAGGTATGACGAGGATAAGAAAACCCATTTTTTACGCATCGAAATCAAGGTCAAGCGGATTAGTTTCAATCCCAATTTGTTGTTTAAATCCGACAATAATCATTTTGTTTTGGAAGATAAAGGCAAAAATCATGTCATTGCTATCGAATGGCAAACCGAAGCATTGCCCGAAACTGAAATACCACAACAGACCAATGGCGCAACCGAAAAAAGCATCAGCGACCGTATCGAATCGCGTATTCATAGCGAGGGAGTCGTTACAAGATTTCAAGCCATTGGGCAAAATGTTTTTGTTCAAGAAAAACTCAAAGCAACCAAATCAAGAAAGGAAACCGATTTTTTAGAAGCGATTCATGCCATTATTTTAAAAAATTTGGACAAATCAGATTTTACAGCCGAAACTTTAGAGCGCGAACTCGCTATCAGCAAAACCCAACTGTTCCGACGACTGAAAGACTTGACAAATCACTCAACCTCTAATTATATCCGTCATATTCGCTTGCAAAAAGCGGCTGAATTGTTGGAAACAACAGGCTTGCCTATTGGAGAAATTGCAGAAAAGGTCGGTTTTCGAGAATTGACCTATTTTTCAAGCTCTTTTTCCAATGAATTTCATACATCGCCCAAAGAATGGCGAAAAATGAAACAATAGTTAAAGGCGGTGTCCATTTTGGAACAATAATTAAAACTATTGAAAGAATACTGTTAACATTTAGCTTACTGAGGGGGCTATCTTTGTATCATCAATCATAAGAAAAAATCATGGATAATTCAGAAAAACTGCAACGCAACAAGAAGTTTATTATGAGCTACTATACAGCTATGGTTGACGCAGGTGAAGAAACAGGAGAAGACATCATTCGACAATATACGAAGAAAGAGTCTTATATAAAAGCTGTGCTGATATTCCGACGTGCATTTCCAAATTATGAGATTTTTGCGGAAGATATAACAGCAGAAGGCGATTTTGTCATTGCACATGGCATATTTCGAGGAACGCACAAAGGTGAAATTTTTGGAATTCCTGCTACTTTTCGCACAGTTGAATACCCGATGATGGTCAAATACCATGTTGTTGATGAACAAATATTAGATGCGTGGCCTATGCACGACCAAATGAATCTTTTTGAGCAATTGGGCGTTGTTCCAAAATTTGGGTAATTTAAAAGTAGTGGAAAATGGACAATTCAGGTAAATTAGAGCGTTTGAAACGATTTATCATGGCGTTTTATACAGAAGTTTTTGATGCTAATGTCGCAACTTTTGAATCTGTTATTAGCAAATATACCGATAATGAATCCTATATCAAAAGCGTAACCGTTTACAAAAAAGCATTTCCTGATTATATGATTCATATTGAAGACATTACGGCAGAAGGCGATTTTGTTATCACACATGGCATCATGTACGGCACACATAAGGGTGAGATTTTTAATATTCCTGCGACTTTTCGCAAAGTAGAATTACCTATCATGGCCAAATATCATATTGTTGATAATAAAATTTTAGATGCTTGGATTATGTTCGACCAAATGACGCTATTTGAACAGTTGGGCGCATTACCTAAAACTGTATAACTTATAAAAATCTAAAATGAAAAACATCTTAATCGTTGGTGGCACTGGCACATTAGGCAAAGAATTAGCAACAAAAATGCTCAAAAAAGGAGAAAATGTACACATTTTGACGCGAAATATGGCAAATGCAGCCCCCCTCAGTAAATTAGGCGCAACCATAGTCAAAGGTAATTTGATAGACAAAGATTCGCTCCTGCGCGCTTGTAAAGACATGGACGTAGTTGTTTCGGCAGCTCATTCGCTCTTGGGCAAAGGCAAATATGCTTCGGAAAAAGTAGATGATGTGGGGCAAAAAAACTTGATAGATGCCGCAAAAGAAGTGGGTATTAAACACTTCATTTTCACATCTGTCATTGGCGCATCTGAAAATCATAGTGCTGATTTTTGGCGCACAAAATGGCAGACCGAACAATATTTGTTAACTTCTGGATTGCCCTACAACATCGTGCGTGCGTCTGCTTTTATGGAGTTTCATATTGCCGAAATGCTCGGCAAAAGTATTTTGGCGAAAGGCAAAGCGACGATTTTTGGCAAAGGGCAAAACCCGACCAATTTCGTGTCCGTGAAAGATGTCGCCGCTTTGATGTGTCAACTTTTAGACACACCGCAGTATCTGAACCAAATTTTTGAAATTGGCAGCCCTGAAAATCCAAGTCGCTTAGATATTGTCAAACTTTATGAAGAAAAAATGGGTAAATCTGTGAAAATCAGCCATGTACCTAATTTTATGCTTCGTTTTATGTCAAAACTGATGAAACCGTTTCACCCTGGATTGAGCCGAGTTATGTATGTATCCGACCTATTTGACCGTACTGACCAGACGTTTGATGTGTCGCCTTTACGTGAAAAAGTACCTATGGAATTGACTACTGTTTCTGATTTCGTTAAGCGCAGCTAAAAACTTAATTTTTCTTTTTTATCATTTCAAATGACCTTTTGACAGTGACGCAGTGGCGTTGTACTGAGGGGGTGCTTTGTCTCAAAAATTATTTTTTCTAATTTTAAAAATTCATTTATTATGAAAAAAATAACACTTTCAACCCTGTTTTTGGCTTTTAGCCTTGTTTGTTTTGGACAAACAGCTTTTACAGAGGAAACATTCAGAGCCTTAAACCAACGTTTATTAGCGGATTATCCGAAATTTCTGAATGAAGAAACGACTCCAGACTATACTTTTACCAGTGAAGTAGGTAATGTTTATAGTTTGGAGCGATTGAAAAAAGCATTTGCAAGTGGAAATAAACTCACAACATGGGATTTGTCGGATATAAAAATTAAACAAATAGGAAACGTTGCCATAGTAACGGGTATTAATAAGAACAGCGTTTTTTACGCAAATGCAAACACTACGACATATTATAATTTGCGTTTCACCTACATTTATGAATATAAAGATAAAAATTGGAAGTGGTTGAGTTCTCAACATAGCGAACCACCAGTAGAGGAAAAAGATAAACCCGAAGAAATTGTCAAACAATGGATTCGAGAATACAACAAAGATGATGTTGGTTTTTTCAAAGACAGATGCACAGAAGATTTTATTGCCAGCAATTTTGGTGGTCAATTTTTTGGGAAAAAAATGCTTGTAGAAAATCGAAAATCTTCGACCCAAGATTCAGAGGTAGAAGTTTTGAAAGCTCACCAAAGCGGTCATGTGGGCATCGCCACAGGTATTATGACGTATCATCACAGCCAGCCAGATGGATCTGACAATCCAGATAAAGTGGCATTTACGTTTGGTATGGTCAAGCAAAATGGTAAATGGATGTATGCAACGCATCAGTTTGCAACTATGAATGACGACGACCCTAAAGAAGTATTTAAACAATGGGTAACGGAGTACAATAAAGACAATAAAACATTTTTATTGAATAAAACGGCTGATGATTTGGTCGGTACTGTAAACGGCGGGGCGTTTTACAGTCGTAAATCAATTGAAAATACAACCGAATGGGGGCATGAAATTTTAGAAGCTTCCGATATGAAATCCTTCCAAAGTGGCAATTTGGCGGTTGTTATGGGTGTTTTTACGCGCCATAATAAACAAGCAGATGGCAGCGACAAACCTGTTAAGCAGATGTTTACTGCCACTATGCAAAAGCGAAATGGCAAATGGTTGTATGTTGGGCATCATGCGACTGATGCAAAAGAATAAAACTAATGCCTTTTACCCCCCTCAGTATTTTCTCTTTTCATGTAGGTTTTATCAAAATGAGTATGTTGAAAGCGTGATACTGAGGGGGTGTTTTTTTCAAAAAAATCAATTTCTTAACTTTAAAAATGTCTTTTATTATGAAAAACCTATTGTTTTTAAGCATTTCTATATGCTTTTTGATGGCTTGTAATGGTACTCAAAATCAACAAAATCAAACCTCAAAAGAGACTCCACAATATTTCAACCTCCGTCCAGAGGTCGAAAAAGCTTTCGGTTATTCTCATGCGGTCAAAATCGGTAATGACATCAAAATATCAGGTGCGGTCAGCATGGACGATGCGGGCAACCCAACAGCCAAAGGTGATATGTCGCAACAAATCAAGAATTGCTACGCCGATTTGGATAAAATCCTCAAGCATTATGGCTGCACTTTTGATGATGTGGTGGCTGAAAATGTGTTTACTACTAATATGGGCGAGTTTCTAAAAGCTTCTACTTATCGTACTTCGATTTACAAAAAACAGTTTCCAACGGGTTCTTGGTTAGAGGTTAAAGGTTTGGCTTTACCCGATTTTTTGCTAGAAATTAAGTTAGAAGTGCATAAATCGAATTAAAACCGACCCTCTCAGTATTTCCCATGTCTTATAGTTTTTAATCAAAAACGGTATCTCGACGGTGTGATACTGAGGGGGTGTATTTTGTCTTTAAAAATCCAGTTGTAAATTTTTTAAAACAGTATTATTATGAAGCAAACATTTGTAAAAATCTTTATTGCGGTCTTATGTATCGCCACCTTCGGGTGTAAAAAAGAAGATACAACCGTCAAATTTGAAGCTGAAAACACTGTTATCACAGGCAACATGACCTACCAACAAACAGGCTTCAAAGTTTTAACCACCACGGCAAGTGGACAACCGGAAACCGTCGAAATCAAAATGGACGGCTCTGGAACGCTCAATATCATTGGGGCGATTACCATGAAAAGCACTTTTGTCTTTAATTTAATAAAGGGTGAAGGCAAAGATTTTGACTCCGCTTATACCGATGCCAATGGCAATACGATTAAAATGGGTGGCACATCAAAAACAGCAATGGGTAAGGAATGGGCAGTTTATGTAACTGAAAATGTTATATCTGGAACGGGGCGTTTTGCAAAAATCACCACAACAAGCGGCGGCACATCGGGTGCCACCATGAAACAAGATGGTACAGGCACGGGGCGCATCGAATGGGTGATGACTTTTTAATAGCGACACTCCGTCTCTGTATTTTCACAATAAGTTGTGCTGTTAAGATACAGAGACAGTGTGTTTGGGCTCAAAAACCTAATTTTCAAAGTAAAAAATGATTTTTTCGACTCAAAAAGGGCGTATCATAGATTTGAGCCAAATGCCAAATGGGCTATATTTTGCTCATCTCAAAACGTATAATGCCAAAACTCACGTTATGAAATTACTAAAAGAGTAAACCCAATCCCAAAATAAATTATTACAATGCTGGTAGATATGTAGCAATTTGGCGGTTACTAAATAACGAATGGCAAATTGTAATGATTACAGCAAATGTAAATGCTGATGTTAAAGCAGAACGTCAGATTGCAAAATGACAATATACAGGCATACAAAAAATTTTAGGTCTGAAGAAATTTGTTTATTCCGCTAAAACGTTTTAGTTTCGTTATCAAAATAAAACAAAATGAGTGTCCAAATGTCCGTTTCTGAAATATTAAATAGTGTCAAAGGCTTAGAAGCAAACAAGTTTGAACAATTGTATCGAGAATTGTTTGCTTTGCGTGCCGACAAAAACAATATACCCATATTAAATGAGGTAGAATCTAAATTATTGAATAGTATAAATACTGAATTTGATGCTCAAAAATGGGAGAGGTTAACCTATCTTGATTGGAAATTGGAGTTTGGAGCTTTAACGCCAAAAGAAGAATCAGAATCACTTAAATTGGCAGAAGCCTATGAAAATTATAGCGTTGAAAGGTTAAAGTGTTTATCACAATTAGCAAAACTACGCCAAGTGTCTATTGACGATTTAATAAAACAATTAGGCATAAATCAGCATCTACATGGCTAAGGCTCCACCCAAAGAGTAAATGATATTTCTTTCCTCTTAGATAGACTATTCAAAATATTCTACCTTTGCCCCGTGAATACACTGACTCAACTCATCGAACGGTATCGGACTTCTCCGAAGGTTAAACAAATCGCAGAGATTTTAGAAAAAAAC
>JAYTUQ010000123.1:0-8337 GCA_043744455.1 Saprospiraceae bacterium
TAACTTTGTAACTTGTTCTTTTTTCATACCCAAAATTAATTGATTTTGTGAGTTGAATTTCAACTCCTTTTTTGTCAATCATTCTTGGGCATGTCCACAAAATTAACTATCCATTATCAACTATCCATTATCCATTAATTATGAATATTCTTATCATCGGCGGCGGCAATATGGGTTTGACCTATGCCCAAGCCTTTCTCCGTTCTCACGTAACGACCCGCGAACAATTGATGATTTTGGAGCATTTGGCAGACAAGGCAGAAGACTTGCGCCGCTTGAATTTAGGCACGGTTTACCTCGATGCAAAGGATTGTATTTCCAAGGCGGATATCATCATTTTGGCGGTTAAACCACAGGATTCCGCAGTTCTTTTTGCCAAATTGAAGGAAGCAACCACGCCTGACCAAGTGTTTTTGACCATCATGGCAGGTGTCAAAATTAAAAATATTCAAGAGGCTTTGGGTATCAAAAAGGTTATTCGCGCCATGCCAAATCTGCCTGCCCAAATCGGTCAAGGCATGACGGCTTTTACATCAACAGATGAAGTAACACGCCTTGAATTGGTCATGGTTCAAAACCTTTTAGCCACAACTGGTAAGACGGTTTATGTCGAAAAAGAAGACATGATTGATGCAACTACAGCAATTTCAGGCTCTGGACCTGCTTATGTCTATTATTTCATGGATGCTATGATGCAAGCGGCGCGGCAAATGGGATTTTCGGAAGCAGAAGCGGAATTGCTTGTCGTTCAAACATTTACAGGTGCGGTTGACCTTTATAACAAATCTAATTTGTCTTGTGCCGATTGGATTTTACGCGTTTCGTCACGTGGCGGTACGACGGAAGCAGCGATTAACTCGTTCAAAAACAATACGTTACATCAAGATATTATTGATGGGGCGGTTGCCGCTTACAATCGGGCTGTTGAGTTAGGTAAGTAATGCCGCTTTTGAAACGATAGGCTGTTTACATTTTTACATTTTTATTAAAAAATCAGTGTGAATCATGTAAATCCGTCTAGGGTGCTTCGTATTGTCATGTCCGTTCCTTCGCCAAAAGCTGAGCCGCTCAAATTGTGGTTGGCAAAGGTCGGTGTGGAACGCCTTCAAGAAGTGGAAAATCCTGAAATTTTGACTGAACGACAGGCTGAAATTTATAGAGCAAAAGGGTATTCAGAAGAATGGATTGCACGGCGCGTCCAAACCATTGAAACCCGTAAAGCATTGACTGACGAATGGAAAAAGATACGGGTTTGAAAGTAGTCTCTACATCTAACTTTCTGAATCTAATCAAAGAAAAAGATACACCTACTGAATTACCTGAAGGTGAGGGAAATTAATGTTTTTGGCACGAATTTTCGAGTCTATTAGGTTCAACCGCAATAACTAACGGTTGAACCTTTTTTATCATCTTTACCCATATCCATCTATTAAAAATAGAAACCCATAATGAACTTATCTTTTACAAAATCCCTATGTTTCTTTCTTGTTTTTGCTTTGTCTATCCCTGTGTTTGCTCAAAAAGCATCGTTTTCCCTTGCGCCGAAAGGACAAAAAGGGGAATCACGCCGTTTTGAATTGACCAAAGGCAAACAGATTTTTAACGGCAATAAACAATCCATCGAAAACGAAAGCCGTCAAATGGTGACTATGACAGTTGTAGAAACATCGCCAAAAGGTGCAATTATGTCCGCCCGTTATGAAAATACTTTTGGCAGTTCAGAAACCATAGATGTGCGTTATGCCATTGGACAAAACGGTGATTTTCAAGGTATTATCAACATGCGCAAAGTCCAACAATCTTTTTATCGTATCTTCGATAACCTAACGGCTGTTGCCGCAGCAAACCCCTCAGTATCTAAGTCCGTTGGCGAAATGCGGCAGTTTATGACTTCAGATAATTACTTGACGAACAGCGTATTTCAAGAACTTGTCCTCATTCATCAGTTTTATAATAATGCTTTTACAGTGGACAGTCTCGAAAATTACGAAACCGAATTGCCTAATTTATTCAATCCAAAAGGCGCACCTATCCGCGCCCATGCGACTCTTTTAGCGAAGCAACAAGGCGTTTTTGCTTATATTCGGCACACAGTTGAACCTGATTTAAACGTCATCAAACAACAAGCCCATCAATATATGAATATCAAAAATGGTTCAAGTCCTTCAAAATTATCGGTCAATACAACAGCTATTTTACCCATACATGAAGCCGTTTCAAATGATGCTTTATTTGATGAGGATTTTTGTTCTTTTAACTTAAAAACGGGTTGGATTTCTGCTTTTCAACGCAAAAGGACTATTTTGGAAGGCGATGTTAAAACGGTGGAGTTTATGTTTTTGAAAGAAAAATAGTAATGATTTCATTTAAATCAGCCCAATCTGTGTTCAATAAAACAATAGTGTAAAATTAAAAAATGCCGCATAAGAGTCAATCTCGTGCGGCATTTTTCATTATACATTATACATTTTTCACTTAAAAAAGGCTTTCAATAATTTTATCAGCCGTCATACCTTCCGCTTCCGCTTTGTAATTCGGTACAATACGGTGACGCAACACATATTTTGCAATCGCTTGAACGTCTTCAATATCAGGTGAATATTTGCCCCGAATCGCTGCATGGCATTTGGCACCCAAAACCAAATATTGTGAAGCACGCGGACCCGCACCCCAAGAGATATAATTATTGACCATCGTTGTCGCTTTCGGCGTATTCGGACGCGTTTTTGAAGTCAAACTAACGGCATATTCCAACACGTTGTCTGCAATTGGAATTTTACGCACAAGTTGTTGAAAACCAAGTATTTGCTCTCCTGTAACAATATGGTTTAATTCAATCGCTTTATTAGAAGTCGTTGCTTTTACAACCGCTATTTCCTCCTCATAACTCGGATAATCCAAAGGAATATTGAACATAAAACGGTCTAATTGTGCCTCTGGTAATGGATAAGTTCCTTCTTGTTCAATTGGGTTTTGTGTTGCTAAAACGAAAAAAGGCGACGGCAATACGTGGCGCACACCTGCCACTGTCACACTGCGTTCTTGCATCGCTTCGAGCAAAGCTGCTTGTGTTTTAGGCGGTGTCCTGTTGATTTCGTCCGCCAAAACAATATTGGCAAACAACGGACCGCGATTGAATTTGAAATGACGGTCTTCACCTAAAATTTCAGAACCAGTAATATCTGAAGGCATCAAGTCGGGTGTGAACTGAATCCTTTTGAAATCCAAATCCAATACCTCCGAAATGGTCGAAACCAACAAGGTTTTCGCCAAACCAGGTACACCGACAAGTAAACTATGTCCATTGGAAAACAAAGAAATGATAACGGCACGGACGACATCATCTTGTCCGACAATCACTTTGCCAATTTCTTTCGTGAGGTTTTTGTAAGCCATTGCGAGCGCATCTACTGCCTCCACATCTGACCGATAAGCTGTTGTTGCTGACATATTTTGTCCTTAATGGTTATTTAATTCGTTATTTGTTAATCGTTATTCATAAATTTATTAGGCTAAAACCAATGACATAAGACATATAGAAACGTTGCGAAACACGACTTTGTTTCATATAAATCCGTCATTTGTCACGATGTAAAAGTCTTACATCTTATTTACACTGCCAAACCCATTCCGACAAATTGTACTTTTTCTTGGTATAAAAAAAATGCCACCATTCTGTCCGAATTCCTTTGAACCCAACTTGTTCCATCACCCCCCTCAGTAATTGACGATTTTCTAAGATATCTTTAGGCAAATTCACATTGTCCGAATGAGCACGTTGCGTAAAATTATCAAATTCAGTGCCCATATCCAACTCTTTGCCGTCTTTATCAACTATCGTCAAATCTGCCGCCAAACCACGCGTATGTTGCGAACCTTTCCAGGGCGGCGTGACGTAACTCGGATTCGGCACTTTGTCCCAAAGACGTTGTTGATAAGGTCGCGGGCGGTAACAATCGAACATTTTCAAACCGCCATAGCCTTTGTCTTTCAACACTTTGTGCACTTTTTCAATCGCTTTTGCCGCTTCGGGACGTAGGAAACAACGGGCACAATCGTACATGACAGCCTTCGTAAAATTGTTCTTAGTCGCATAACGCATATCAATTTTAATGGTATTGTCAAGCGACGTAAGTTCCGTCCAATTTTTGGTATTGTAATCCTCAAGAGCTGTCATACTCGGTTTTTGAGCATAAGAATTTAAAAAAAACAAGCAAAATACTGAGGGAGTCATGCATAGACGTCGGAAGGAGAAATACATACTTTATTTTTTGTGGTTCTTTGAATATTTTTTGTTTAATTATTCCTTTTCACTTTCAGGCAGTTCATTCGTTTTATCTTCTTTGAGCGATCTTAAATAAGATACCTCTGTTTTTCCATTCAGCCGTTAATTGGTTACGAATATCAATAGACTGAACACGTCTCGTTATCCATTCTTCAGGATAACCTTTAGCGCGATAAATTTCTGCTTGTCGCTCGGTCAATATCTCGGGATTTTCCGTTTCCTGAATGCGCTCTGTGCCAACTTGCGCCAACCACAATTTAAGAGGTTCCGCTTTTGGCGATGGTACTGACATAACAATACGCAGCATTCCCTCAGTATTGGCACAATCAGAAGGGTAATTTTTACCATTCGCACGAGCAAAATTCAATCTTTTACAAAATGTAAAAGATTCATCTTCTCGTTTTTTAAGCGCAGACCAATAGACAGAAGGGTTTTTGCTATCTGTCAAAACCTCAATAACATCTATGACCGAAAAATACCATTCGTCATTATACCAAATTTTTCTGATTTTACTATCCTCGGAAGGTATTATAGTCGTTTCATTATTCATTTAAAATAGTATTTCAAATAATCTTAAGGTGAGGAATTCTTTCAAGTCAATGATAATATTGGTGTCAATTACCATGTTTTAGCTGTTAGTTGATTGAAAGATGAGTGAGCCTGTTCAATTTTTTGGATGCTTTCACCATCCCAATCGGAAAGGTGGAGTAAGGCTTCTCTTTCAGAGGGTAAAACAAGATAGTCGTCTTCAAGATTATTGTTAAAAAAAACATCATCTTGATTGTCTATATCTGTATGTACAATTTGAACATCATATATATACGATGCTTTTTTCAACAAAACCAGCAGTTTTTGCCAATAACGGCTTTCTAATTTTAATCTAACTTCCATATCGAATTATTTAAAAACTAAATGAAATCAATAGAATATTGCTCTGAATCAGTTGTATCCACTGCTAAAAATCGTTTTTTTAAATTGCTTTTGTATTTGAATATCATTTCTTCTTTCATGCTTTCGACTTTATTTCTCACAAAAGTACATATTTTCTTTGCACAAACACACAACTTTTTATTGTTTTTACTAACTTTGAAGCGCTTTTTCAAACAAATTTTTATTTTTTAAAACAGCTAAGCCGATGAGAAAACCTTCTGAAACAGACCCCTCAGTATTTGCCGCTAAATTCATCAATCAAACTGAAAAATCGGTATTTTTAACGGGCAAAGCAGGGACAGGTAAAACGACTTTTCTCCAAAATATCATCAATATAACACACAAACGCGCTGTTATTGTTGCTCCAACGGGCATCGCCGCTATCAATGCAGGCGGTGTGACGATTCATTCGCAGTTTCAATTGCCTTTTGGTGCATTTTTGCCAACGGATACGCTTCCGATGAGTGACCAAACGACTTTTGGTATGAACAATCGGCACACACTCAAGGCGCAAATGCGGCTGCAAGCCAACCGTAGAAAGGTGTTGCAACGCCTCGAATTATTGATTATTGACGAAGTGAGTATGCTGCGCGCTGACCTTTTAGATGCCATTGATGCCACTTTACGGATTGTTAGAAATGCGTATTTTACGCCTTTCGGTGGCGTACAAGTGTTGTTTATTGGCGATTTAATGCAATTACCTCCTGTTGTCAAACATGATGAATGGGAGATTTTGAAGCATTATTACAAAAGCCCATTTTTCTTTCACGCACAAGCACTTGCCGACAATCCGCCGCTTTATATTGAGTTGGATAAAATCTATCGGCAATCCGATGAGCGATTTATTGGCATACTCAACAATTTACGCCATAACCGCATCGAAACAGCTGATATGAAAATTTTAAATCAATTTTATAAGCCTGATTTTCAACCCAAACCCGAAGATGGTTACATCACTTTGACAACACATAATGCCAAAGCAAACCAATTGAATGAAGCCGCTTTGGCTCAAATAAAAAGCGAAACATTTACTTTTCCCGCTTCCATAGAAAATGAATTTCCAGAATCTATTTACCCGCTTGAAAAAACTTTAACGCTTAAAATTGGCGCACAAGTCATGTTTGTCAAAAACGATGTGGGTGGTGAACAACGGTATTTTAACGGCAAAATAGGCACCGTTGACAGTATTAATACGACAGAAAAAGAAGGTGTTGAAATAATCGTCCGTTTAGCCGATTCTAACAAGTTATTGACTCTTGAAAAACATGTTTGGAACAATATAAAATTTGCCGTCAGTGAAACCACCAAAGAAATTGAAGAGGACATAATTGGTACTTTTACGCAATATCCCATAAAATTGGCGTGGGCAATAACGGTGCATAAAAGTCAAGGTCTGACCTTCGACAAAGCCGTTATTGATGTCGGTCATGCCTTTGCAGCAGGGCAAATTTATGTCGCTTTGTCCCGTTTGAGGTCGCTTGATGGCTTGATATTAAGTTCACAAATCAATTTTAGAGGTATTAATAACGATGTCCAAGTAGAACGTTATGCTGCCACAAAACCTGACAAAGAAACCGTTACCAGCTTGTTGGAAACAGAAACATTGGCATATTTGAAACATTCAATCCTCGATTCCTATACGTTTGCACCACTTAATTATACGTGGCGACAACATCTTGAATCGTACAATAAGAGTGAACAAAACTCCCATAAACAAAAACAAAAGGATTGGGCAGATGCGCAATTTGAGCTGTTGACCCCCCTCAGTAATTTTGCCGATACGTTCGTTCAGCAACTTCGTTCATGCCTCAACAAAGAACCGATTGATTGGAAATGGCTCAATGAGCGTTTAACGGCGGCGCGTGATTATTTTACAAAAGAATTTAAAGAGCGCATTTTAGCCTTGTTGATTCATCGAGAAAAAATGAATGTTTTATCCAAAACGAAGGCATATACAGAAGAATTGAGCGATTTAGAAATGAGCATGTACGAGCAGTTCCAACGCTTCCAAAAAGCAGCTGTTTTAGTGAAAGCGGTTGTTGAAGGCACAGAAATTACAAAAGAATTGGTTGAATCGGCTTTCAATCCGCAACAACGTTATGCCTTGTTGCAAGCCGCAAAAAATGCAGTGGCTTTTGAAAAAAATTATCCAAAAACAGCCGAAAAGGACTTAAAGTCTTTGAACGAAAACCCGCCTAAATACAACGCCAAGGGTTTGTCCAACACGTATCTAATCACACTCGATTTAGCAAAAAGTGGTAAAAAACCGTCTGAAATTGCCTTAAAACGCAACATGACGCTGGATACCATTTTTAAACATCTGACAAAATTTGTCAAAAACGGCTTGATAGACGTGGCGGAAATCATACAAACTGACCGCATAGTAACAATTCTTAAAGCGATTGATAGTTTTGAAGAAGACCCAAGCGCCACGACTATCAAAGAGCTTTTGGGCAATGAATTTTCGTATTATGAAATTCGTTTGGTGCGTGCGGCATTGCCTTACTTGAAGTAGTCAATTCTTTTTATAGCTAAAAGAGCAAAAGAAAGTGTTAGAAATGTTTACTTTTAGTCGGCATTTAACAATGTCTTTATCACAAATATTCTTTCACAAATCATGGTACTGCTTGGAAAGTAGACGGTGATGCGCTCGTTTTAGATCCAGAAGTCAAAAACGCTGAGGGCAAACGCACGGGCAATGGCGACTTAATCACAGATAGTGAATTTGAAAACTATGAACTCCGCCTTGATTGGAAAATTGCGCCTTGCGGCAACAGCGGTATTATTTTTAATGTGTTGGAAGATGGAAATCTCAAAGAAATCTGGCATTCAGGTCCTGAAATGCAAGTGTTGGACAATACCTGTCACCCCGACGCAAAAATTCCGAAACACAAAGCAGGTGACTTGTATGACCTCATCGAATCGAACAAAATCACCGTAAAACCCGTGGGCGAATGGAACAACATCCGCCTCATTGTCAAAAAAGGACATCTTGAACAATGGCAAAACGGCAAAAAAGTTGTTGAAACCGATATGTGGACGCCACAATGGAAAGAGATGATTGCCAATAGTAAATTTAAAAATCAACCTGCTTTTGGTACAATCAAAAAAGGACGTCTCGC
>JAYTUQ010000124.1:0-8305 GCA_043744455.1 Saprospiraceae bacterium
TTATAGTGATGACATCCACTTTAAAATTATTGCCTACTCTGAAAGGTTTTCGGCTTACCCTAAAATATTTATGGAGGAAAAATAGTATGACGTATAACGTTCGAGTATTGCTGCAGGTGGGGGATTTATTGAATGTCCAGCCCGGAACAAATGCCGATTAACAAACTAATGATGAAGATAACAACTAAAAGCTAAATTACTAACGTCCAGCCCGAACAAAAGATGCCATGTTGCTGTTGCCGAAGATTACAACGTCTAGCCCCACTTGCAGCAATACTTTTGTTACCTGCTGGCCTTCGTCACCCGAATTGTTAGTTACATGATTATTGTAATGAAAAGACAAAAAGGAAATACTGATTTAGGTTGTTAGTTTGCAAGCGAATTTATTTGAATTTATCTACAATATCTTTCATACTGAAATTACCAGACATTTCCTGAATGTCAATTTTACCAAGTAAAATATCAAAGAAAAGGTTAGAAATACTTTCAACTGTTAGCATTTTACTTTCGTTACTGTTTTCAATTCCTAAATTATAAGCTTTTAATAGTTGCGAACCAAGCGAAGCAGCAGTCAAAAGAAAATGATTGTTGAATTTGCCAATGTCTAAAAGGTCAGCAGCTAAAACTTTTCCGATAACAGAGTAACTACGAATAATTTGTTGCATTTCGTCTGAACGTAAAACAGATTTTAATTCGTCTGCTTCTAAACTCATTTTAATTTTTCCCGAATTTTTTGATTGCTCTTTTCCTTTGAAAAGAGAACCTAAGTCAGCCAAACTCAAATTATACATTTCAGTTCCGGGAATAGCATTTATTTTTTCAACCGTAAATGCACTTGGTAAAAGCAGGTAAACCAATTTTGAGATTCTCGTTAAGGGGCTGTTGAATGTTCCGATGATAGAGTTATTGATTTCGAGATTTAATGAAGCAAAAACTCCTCCAATTACAACACAATTTTCCAGAACTATTTCGTCGGCAAAAATACTTCCTGCAACAAAAGCATTGCGAAGTTTAACTTGTTTGGCGTTTACATCTGCTTGAAAAATTATACGAAAACTTGGGGCAAGTGAAACAATTGAATCAGCAGAACCAACGGCTTTGTGAAAAGTTGCAGAACCTTTTGCATCATTGTTTACATGCAATTCTATTTGTGTGAATACGGCACCTTTAACTTCAAGTTTACCTTGTTGAACTTCAAAGTATTTTGCATATACAGCACCTTCAATAATAGTGTCGCCTTGAATGACAACATCCCTTTCTAGTTCGCTTGCTACTCTTGGCAGAATTGAACTTTTTACAAGGTTATCTTTTAGTAATAATCTTTTGTCATTCACTCGGATTTCTATTAGTTCATTCATTTGTAATAATTTTTAAGAATTGATTTGTATGTTGCTATCGTTGTTCCATAGTTGCATAATTTGTTGTGCAACTTTTGGGTTGATTTTATTTTTCTTGTCGCTTTCCTGATTTGATAATTCAAGTTTTAAGAAAGTATTGATTTGTTCTTTACTTTTTGAATCAATCACTTTCCATTTGTTACCTGAATTTGAAAAACCTTTTTGTAGTACTGCTTTGCTATTTTTTAAAGAAGGAATTTGTCCAGAAGAAATAATTTCAACATCACTGCCGTTTGATTCATTTTTACATTCAAGATATACCACAGGAATTTGCCGTGTAACTACTTTCTCAATTTCAACAAAAGTTAAAATTTGATGCAGCTGTGCAGATAGATTTTTTTCGGAAAACAAATAATTCTTGGAACTATGAATTAACGCAAGTGCTCTGCTCTTTAATCCAGTTGCAAAAAGCATTGACTGTAAAATACTTCCTTCTTTATTATAAATGGTTGCAATGCCAGGACTAATGCCGCTGAATGAACAATGCACACGGGTAGTAAGTGTTGCATGAACTCCAACTGTTGATTGATTCAATAAAAGAATTCTGTTTCTTAATTCTTTGTCTAAGTCAAAAAATATTTTGGCATACCTTTCTGATATTCTTCCAAAGTCACCTTCTAATTGTTTTTTCTTTAACGCACATACTTGTTGATGTTGGAACAACTCAATTATTAATGCTTCAACACGGGGTTTTATTTCTGTCAGTTGTTGATTTATTTCAGATTTTATAAGCCCAAAAAATCCATCAACAATAGAGTCTGAAATATCTGCTGAACTTTGAATTTGTGCTGCAATTTGTGCCGCTTCGGTTGCAACAACTGAACCAGTCAGTAAATTGACTTGTCTGTTTGCAAAACTTATGCTTTTGTCAAATTGATTTGTATCTACATTAATATCAATGTCAACAGGAACATGTTCTGTATAATGAACTGTAACATTCATGCTTCCGCCACTCTCCGATTTTGGATAAGAAACAGTTTTAGATTCTGAACCGTTTACTGTTATTGTTTCGTGATAACTTCTTTTATAGCTCATTTCAACTTAGTTTAATTTTTGCCAGTTATTTGATTCAACGAAAGACAAAATTTGTTTTTTCACTCTATCAGAAACGGTTGATTGATTTACAAAATTTCCAAACTCTTGTTTCACTCGGGTTGTATTGTTTTTGTCATCATCATTCCATTTCAAATTTGACAAGGAAGTATAAATGTGAGATTCAATATTTGAGTTAGTGTTCTTCTTCAATGGCGACTGTGTAATGAGCCATTGAGATTGTCTTACATTAAGTCCTTCCGATTCTGAAATAATAACTGGAATAAGTTTTTCGATTGGCTTGCTAACAGATTCATTGGTTAAAATACTTCCTATTAAACTATTCTGATTTTCTGAATTGTAAATAAAATCTTGCATAGAAGAAATATTCTTCATCGCATTATACTTTGTGTTGGAAACAGAAATCATTTGACTGCTTGTAATGCTTTCCAATTGCATTGTTGAAGGTGAACCTGATAAACGCTTTGTTCTATTTGCGGTTGGTAAAACATCCTTCAAAACAAAGATTGTTGTCGGCTTGTCAAGTTCAAAAATTCTTGCTCTTAATGCTTTGTTCAAACCTTCAAACAATTTGGTATAACGACTTGCAAGCATCATGTAATCTTTTTCCATTCTGCCTTTAATGGCAAGCAGTGAAACTGATTGTTGTTGCAGTTCCATAATTTTTGCGTCTGCCTTGCTCTTGTGTGTTGCAATTTTTTGAGAAATCTGTGAACGGATTAATGAGTAGAAACCAAAATTTACATTGTTGCAAATTTTTTCTGCACCCTTTTGTTCTGCAATTATAACAGCTGTTTGCATTGCTATAACTGCTGCTGTGGTGCCGTCAACATGATGTGCAACTCCGTCAATGCTGTTTGCCATTGGGTCGGTATCAACTGTAAAATTAAATTGAGCCATTGTATGAATTTTAAAATTTCGTTAGAACTAAATTATACTTCATTGTTTTCAGAAGTTTCTGTTTCGCTTTCATCTACTGCTATTTTGTTTTTACCTTTTAATTCGTCCAACGCTGCCTTTGCAAGTTTTGGAAGATTGATTGACATGTGTTCGTAAGTAATATCTTCAATTGAAGGAGCAGGCGGCAATTCAGATGTTTCAGCAAAGAACGGATTAACGGCAGCCAAAGGCATTCTTCTTGCATCCAATTGATTTACCCTTCCGCTAGCAACAGCATACTCTTTAAAGTTTTTATCTCTCAATGAGGCATCATAGTATTCAATGTATTCAAACTTCTCGGCTCGTTTGTCTATATCTTCTTTCAATCTATCCATGTATTGCATGAAATCTTCTTGAATCATTTTGAAATCTTTTGACTTTGCGTCAAACGCTGCAAATACTTCTGCTTCGTTTTCCTCTGTCTTCACAAGCGAAGCATCAATTGTAGAATTACTTGCAAGATTATCTTCTGTCTTTTTAAGTGCAACCATTGCGTTGTAGGAAGCAATGTATTCACTCAATGTTGAACGCATAATATTTATAAGGTCGTTACTTTCTGCTCTGTTTCTACCATAGAAATCCATTGTCTCTTGGTGCCATTGATTGAGATAAGATGTTTTTTGGTCTTTGATGTTGTTGTAAATTTTCATCCGTTCCAACCTTGTTTCCTCCAAAAGATTTTTAACAATAGGAGCAACAATTTCTTCATGAATTTGGTGAACACCAAATGGGAAATTTGTTTTGCTTCCATCTTCGCCAACCCAGCAATCAGAAACCATGTCATACTTCACCTTTGAACTTGGTTTGAGTTGGAATGGTTCATAATTTTCTACAGATTCTTGATAATCAAATTTCTCATTTCTGATTCGTTCAATTTCATCTGCTTCAAGATTTGGAGAATAATGATTGTAAGAACATTTTAAAATTTTGAAAAGAGTTTTGTTTGAAGTGTCAACCATCATATTGGTTGAAGCAAGTTTTACTTGCGTTATTGCCTGAACAGAATTTGCCATATTCATCATCAATGTTTTCAGAACTTCTTCAAACTGTGTTTGATTTTTTTCCAAAGATTTTTTCATTTCATTCAACGAATGAAATCTTGCAATCTCATCTTGATAAGTTGAGTTGTCAAAGATGTTGAACACTGGAGCATTTCCTGTTTCAGTAGTTGAATGCTCATTGATAAACCTTGAATGTTCGCTCTCAGGCAAAACAACTGGAAGTGAAACAGAAGTTAAATCCAAATCAGAAAGACAAAAAGAAGAAGTTCGAAGTGTTCTATCAATTTTGCCGAAGTAATCGTGATAAGTAACGCTTTGCATCGACAAAGAATAATCATCGGTATTTACTTCTTCGGTTTCGTCTGACTTTTCAATGATTGGTGCATTTTTCATTAAATCGTCCAACTCACTAACAGAGTTTGTAAATAATTCTGCTTGTTTTAAAGTATGAAGATTAAATTTTTGAGTGTTTACTGAGTTAGTGTAATCAATTACAAAACTCTTATCCTCAAATGGAATTTGAGCTGCAATAGGAACATAACCGATTCCCAACTTGGTGACTTTGTAATCTCTGAAAATTTCTTTGTTTAGTTTTTGAAACTCGGCAATTTTCTGTTCGTTAGAATTAATTTGTTCTTGCAATTCTTTCATCTTTAAATGTGCAATAATTGCAAAGTAGATTGGAACAAGCACAAAGAAAAAAATCATGCAAATCAATTTTGTTTGTTTTGCCTTGGCAAATTCTTGATTGAGTTGTGCAAGGTTTTCCTTGCAAATCGCAATTTCCTTTTCATACTTTTCTTCTTCGCTGACGATTTTTTCAGCGGCTTGTTTATAATAGTCAAATAGAATTTTTGCTTGGTCTTGAAAAATGTTTGCAGAAGCATTAAAGATTTTTCCACTCATAACTTTAGTGTATTAGTTGGTTAATTTGAAAAGGCATTTTTTCTAAGTTTCAATAATTCCTCACACTTATTAAGTAGAGAAAAAATTTCTATTCCACCTTCATTTTTACTTCTTGCAATAGTGTATGCCTCTTGAATTGTACTTACTATTTCAGAATCAAGGTCGGTTGCTGATTGATTATTTGATGGAGATAAATAACGAGCATCTTCTTTCAGAAAATTTATTTTTTGTTTTTCTCCTGCCCACTTTGTTGAATCTTTTATAAATAACATTTCAAACTGGTTTAATGCTTTTAAGATTTCATCTTTCCCTTTTCTCAGCATGTCTTGTTCCGCTTGCACTGACACTGCTTTGCCCGAACTTAAATGAGAAAAGAAATAGCCAACCAACAGAATGAATGTTGCTAGAAGCTGAAAGAAAAGTTGGTAGTTAAAATTGGCTTTTGCAAAATACCCAATTACAATTATTGCAATTGCAAACATTGAATAAAGACGAATGTAAACAAGGCGAATCCCAAGTCCACCAACTTGTTTTTCAAAATCAAAATTGATTCCGAAAAGTCCTAACTCCGTCAAAGAAGTAACAATGAAAATAAGACAAGCAACAGTTAAGTCCAACCAAAAAATATTGTTCCTGTTTTCGTATGGAACGAAAAGAAAAAAGCCTACAAAGATTAATGCTAAGCCTGCAAGTAAAACTACAAAGCCGAATGTTTGATTTTTCTGTTTCATATTTTAGCTGTTTTTAAATCCACATTGAGAACAAAATGGAGTGTTGCCTAATTTATGACCGCACCTTTTGCAACCACCTTCTTTTGCTTCAACTGGTTTTCCACAAGTAGTACAAAACGCTGCTCCGTCTGCTAATGGAGAATTACAATTTGTGCAACTTGCACTACTCGTTGACAAAGCTGTTCCGCAACTCACGCATTTTTTTGCGTTGACATCATTATCTGCTCCACACTTTTGACAAGCAGTATAAGGGTCGCCACAATGAGGACAAAACTTCATGTTACTTGAAAATTTCTTTGCACAATTAGAACAATAAACTTCTCGTGGTGGTGTAGCAACAGGGTTTTGAGCATTAGTATTTTGTTCTTGATTTTTATATGAAACAGGATTAAGCAAACCACCGCCAGATAAGCCTCCCATTAAATTTGTTGCCATCACCGCACCCAACAAACTATTTTGTCCATTGCCTTTTCCGATTGAATCAATGGCTTTGTCGGCTGTATCAAACACTTGTGATTGTTGCCATGTATAGCCACCAATTATTTGTGCACTTTGTTGCGACATTGCTTTGAGAATTCCTTTACCTGTATCGGTATTTGAATCAACTTCAATTGTAGTAATATAAAAACTAACAAGGTGAAATCCATAATCTTCCCAAAATGTTGCAATAGATAATCTCAAACTTTCTGATAGTCCTTCTAAAAATGCAGAGATAGTTTTAATGCCAATTTTGTTAGACATTATGAATTGAAGAATGATTGATTTTGTTTTTGCAACTGTTGCACCATAAAAATTATCTGTGAGTTGATTTGCAGTAAAAGTTGTTGTTGTTCCAACCAACTTTATTAAAAATCTTTCTGCATCAACAACTTTAATTCCATATCGTCCTTTTGCAATTAGCGGAACCATCGTCTGATAGTCTGGGTCGTGATACATCATTGAATCGGTTGTCCAGTCAAGATTCAGAGGGATAAGTTTATTTACAAACCATACTTCGGCTGTGAAGGGATTTTTTCCACCAAAAGGAATTCCGAAAAGATTTCTTAGTACGGGCAAGTTCTCCGTGTTTAGTGTGTGCCTCCCTGGTCCGAATTTTCCAATGACCTGTCCTTTGGAAAAAAGAATTGCTTCCTGTGATTCAGCAACTATCAGTTGTGAATAGGTACTCAAATTTGTTTCGGGAAATTTCCAAGCGAAAAGCTGCTCCTCTGGTCTCGTATCCCATTTTACAAAGTCAATTATTGCTTTCATTATTTATATGGTTTGAAATGTGCTAAAGAAAGTTAATAGTAAATGTAAAGAAGTATTGTCTGTTTGATTAATGTATTGGCAACAAAATAGGGCTTTTTTTTTGTTTGGTTGTAATGAAGCATGTTTCATGTATTTAGTTTGGTATTTTAAGTTGTCTGTTCAATGTGAGTACTGTCGCTGTTGGCTTGCAGGTAACGGTCGGGTATTGCTGCAGGCAGGGAATTCATTGCTGTGTCCGCCCCCAACCGCTGCTGAATAAAGATATAAAAGTAAAAGATAACAAACAAAAGCCCAAAGGTGCTTGTCCTGCCGAAACCAAAGCTGATAGGGAGCCACAGCCGAAGATAACAACGTCCCGCCCTGCTTGCAGCAATACCTTTGTTGGTAGCAGTTTTATCTACTTTGCCAATCTTTTAAATGTAATAGTATCTGTCACAATTGGATTTGTCCACCCTTTAGATGTGTCTGTATCTTTTTGCTCCAAAATAACTTTTATTTCGTCTTTTAGTTTTTTAGGATAAAGTTGGCATAAATCGTCACCGATACCGTTTGTAAATACTCGATTTGATGTGTCAAACAAGGTGAAATTAAAAGTAAATTTTGTAGGGTCGAATTGCTTAAAAGGAATAGAAAATATAAATCCAAAAGATGAGTCCAAAACCCTTTGTCCTTTATTGTATGTAAAACTTACTTCAGTCCAAGCTGTGTCTGTAGTTAAAGTTGTGCCGTCCAATAATTGAAATTCATTTTTATTAGGCAAATATAAAAAGACTTCTGAGCCGTTTTTTCTTGCCTCGTCTTTTGTATTACTTCGTCCAAACGTACCGTTATCCTTGTAGAAAAAGTCGCAACTATAAAAAAATGTCAAGAAAATGATGGTTATTAATATTTTTACTTTCATTATAGAAGAGGTCTGCAAAAATTGCTACCAACGATCGAGGCTTTGTGTCAGTTGGGGAATTGACCAACTGTCCGCCCGGAACTGAAGCTAAATTTATAACTAAAAGCCGAAGTTTAGAACTAATGC
>JAYTUQ010000125.1:0-8262 GCA_043744455.1 Saprospiraceae bacterium
TTGAAAGCATCCGATACGTGTAACGCCTAAAAAGAATAATCTGTGACACAACGTATCGGATGCTTTGAAAGCATCCGATACGTGTAACGCCTAAAAAGATAATAGCTATTGTGAAAATACATCAATCATTTACATAAACGGCAAGTATCTCTTAGAAATATACGTAAAATAAACTGCTTGATTTGAATCAGATAAACCATTGAAAAACAAGGCTTTATATTATTCATAATTCTTAATTCATCATTTCCTTAAATCGTTTTTTGTCGATTTCTTACCACTAACACCTCTTTCAGAATCCATAGGTTTGTATCAAAATTAAATTAATCATTTAAAACAAACCTATTATAAAAATGGAAAGACGAGATTTTTTTCAAGCTGCCAGCTTTTTGCTCCCCCTCAGTATTTTACCCGAAATGGCACATGCCCGCACGGCTCAATCGCCGCTCAATACGGGTTTAAAAGATGCTATCAAACCTATTTACTTGCCGCCTATGCTGCCTTTGGAACACAACGGTAGTATGAATATTCGCACCTGGATGCGTTCCGAAATGACGGGTGGCGTTTACTCTTGTGTGGAATGTGCGGTCGCACCCAAAACAATGGGTCCATCGCCGCATTATCACAAAGAATTGGACGAATTGATGCTCGTTCTTGAAGGGACTGCCAGCGTCATAGTTGATGGCAAAGAAATCCAAGTAGAAGCGGGCGGGTGGCATTTGCGACCACGTCTGTTGACGCATACGTTTTGGAATGCCTCTGACAAACCTTTGCGTTTCGTGGATATGTATTTCAATCAACCGTTTGAGGTCTTTTTGGAACGCATTTTCTTTGACTTGACACCCGAGAAAGGTTATCCATTCGGGTCTGAACAACGCAAAACCGAGCATGATAAGTTGAATGAGCAATTCGGATTGGTTTATGCACCAACGGCAGGGCAGGAGCGGCAAGCCATAGTCGAAAAATATGGCTTAAAATGATGCTTTGTTCTGGCTTTTTTGTGCATCTTGCAGGAGATTAGGTTTATATGAAATACGTATCGGATACTTTAAAAGTTAATGCTGTCAAGTTAGTATATTTTTGTTGTTGTTAATCACATAGTAACATAGGAGTTTTCACATAGAAAACATAGTTTTTGAGTAAAAAAGCTATAAAAACTATGTTTTCTATGTGAAAACTCCTATGCTCCTATGTGGTAAGAAAACATTGTTCTTTCGCTAAGTTGACAGCATTAACTTTAAAAGTATCCCATACGTGAATTAAAAATATCCGATACGCAATTCTACTTTGGCACTTTGAAAACTGTTTTAGGGCTACGCCTTAAATGATAAAAAATGGAATAATCTTTCTACCGATGTTAAGCACTTACGGTACAGTTTGAGCCAAAATCTGTGCTACTTATTGCGCCGTAGGTGCTTAACATCGGTAGAAAATCAAATAAAATGATTACGCATCGGAGCGTAGCTCCAAAAGGGAATTGGTACAAAATCAAAATGCCACAGTAGAAGTAAATTACCTGACAAATCCAATGTATCCCCCCCCTCAGTATTTTGACAAAAAAGTCACAAAAGACATGCTTTTAAAAGATTATTTGCCAAGTCCGGGTTTAGCGGAATACATCAGGTGTTATCGTATTGTGCATTTCAATTTTGATAAAAACGAAACACCACCGTCTAAGCCTTATACACCGCGACCTGAAAATTGCCTCGCATTTTATCCTTTAGATACGGAAAGGATAGAGTATGCCGGTGGTCATAAAACAGTGAAAGATTTGCCTATCGCGCTAGTTGGGCAGCATTTGTGCGTAACGCAAAGGTTTATCGGACATGAGTTTTTGGTAGTGCAAATTATTTTTCAAGCAGGCGCGCTCTATCGCTTGACGGGGATGCCGTTGTTTGAATTGAACAATGAATATATTGCCGCAGACAATGTGTTTTCAAAAGACATTCAATTTGTAAACGAGCAATTACATCAGGCTAAAAGTTATGAAGAAATGGTACGCATTGTCAATCATTTTGCAACCAATTTGGTTAAGAAAGCGGTCAAAGATTATCAGCCCATAGATACGGTGTGTCAATTGTTGTTGAAACACGAGGCAGCAATATCCATTGATTGGTTGGCACGAGAATCCTGCTTGAGTGTGAAACAATTTGAACGAAAGTTTAAGGAAAGAACGGGGGTCAATCCCAAAGTTTTTTGTCGGCTCATTCGTTTCGACAATGCTTTCAGAACCCGCAACGCCCAACCTCATACCGATTGGTTAACGATTGCCTTTGATTGCAATTATTACGATTATCAACACCTTGTACGCGACTACAAAGATTTTACGGGGTTGTCGCCCAAAGCATTTCACGCGCTCGGTTCACCAGAAGAGGCTTTAGGTATGTCGGAACAGTTTTATCAAACAGAAACTGTCTTTTTTATGGATGGGACGACTAAAGAGTGATGAATGTAAACTATTGTAAGGTGTTGACATTGGTCAAAATGGGCTTAATGTACCACCGCTAAAGTTCTGTATAGCTCCGCCAAATGATAAACAAGCTCGGTCAAAATTAAGTAGGACATGGTGAAATGATAAACAAGCTTAGTCAAAGTTAAGTATGACGTGGTAAAATGATAAACAGGCTCGGTCAAAATTAAGTAGGGCGTGGTAAAATGCTAAACAAGCTTGGTCAAAGTTAAGTAAGACATGGTCAAATGATAAACAGGCTCGGTAAAAGTTAAGTAGGACGTGGTCAAATGCTAAACAAGTTTGGTCAAATGCTACGGACAAGGTATAGTAGACGGAAATGGAATAGGTTTTTGCTTTTTTTTTGCAAAAAAAAATAAAAAACCTATTCCATTTTCGTCTACTATACCTGAACCCAACCGATTATACTGTGGAGTGTTATCGGTCAATAACCGATTCGTTTATTTTGTTCATTGTCCTATCAAACGCCACAAAAATATTCAAACAACCAAATTTTTAAAATTTCTTTAACGTAAGCGTCACTTTAAAAAGCATATCAAGGCACAAAAAAATGCTTAACAAACCATCAAAGGTCTATTAAGCATAAATAAAATTTTATAACTTATATACTCACATTTAGCAAATTTTAAAAATTTACCAAATGTTATATAAAAAAGGGAGATGCCAATTATTCTTTAGCTTTTTTAAACTTATAATCTTTTATCTTTTTGTAATTGACACCCGAACTGCCTTCCAAAGACAACAATTCATCCTTAATCATATCTGACCGTTTTGTCGTTGCATCATCACTGGAGTAAAGTAAAATATTGCGTTCTTTGCGTTTATTTGTTAATAGGTCAAAAGCATGATTAGTATCGTCGTTCGCTTGTCTCAAATTATCGGCAAAAGCTTTGAGGGCTACCAAAGTTAAATCGGCATGATTGGTTTTGTAATTGTCTGCCGTTTCCAATTGGGCAATTAATTTTTCAAAATTGCTCAACCGCGTATCATAAGCCATTTGTGAGACAGAATGCGTCTTTGTTGCGGTTTCCGCCGCAGCACCCTCCGTAAGTGCAGTCCCTTCACGCTTAAGATTTTCCTTTTTGCGTTTCAATGATATTTTAGCGATGTTCGTGCCATCAATCAAATTTTTGATAGTTGTGGCATTGTCAATATCCGAAGCCGCCATTTTGCAACTTTTCATTGCGGCAATGGTGCGTGCAATAAGCGGATTGAGCGGCAAATAAGCGGCTGCTCGTTCCGCAGTTTTCTTTTTGTCCATCGCATCAGCCTCATTGAGGGCTTTCAAAACCGCCAAACAGGCAGTATGATGCGCCTCCAAACTGGCAATAGACAAACTCTCATCCACAGGATTCCAAACCGAACCCATATTTTTGAGGTTGATGATGACTTGATTGAGATTCTCCACGTTAACGGCGTGACCGGTATTTACTTTCGCCATAATAGGATATGGATTTAATAATTTGAAAAAAAGATGTTTTGCTAAATCTTACTTATAACGTTAAAAACGTATTCATAATATTTTGATTTTTTAACAAATATTGTGCCATTTTTAGTAGGCATACTGAGGGGAGTATGCGTTTGAAAAGTATGTTATAGATGTTTTAAGTTTATTTTATAAAAAAAGTTGATAATCTACCATAAGAAGAATTTATAAAAACAGGATGTTAAATAGTTTATGTGGCGTATATTTGTGCAAAAATTTTTAGAAAATGATGAAAAAATTGGCAAGACAATATCTTAATAATATTGTTAGTGAAGTAATAGAGACAGACGACCAAACCATTGAGCAAGACAGTGGTGATTTCGTCAAACCGTATCCCTATGACCCGACAAAAACAGATATTGACATTCAAGAAAAGCCGATGTCAATTTATCAATTTATGCGTTTATATGATCAACAACGTTTGATTATTGACCCTGAATATCAACGAAATTTAGTTTGGAAACCCGAGCAAAAGAGTCGTTTTATTGAATCCATTATTTTAAGTTTCCCATTACCACCTTTCTATGTTAATCAAAGAGTTGACAGCCGATATATTATTGTTGATGGATTGCAACGTACAACAACTTTGCACCAATTTGTTAACGGAGAAATTGCTTTAACAGGATTAAAAACTTTAAACAATCTTAACGGTAATTTTTTTAAAGATTTACCTGATGCTTATCAAGCTAAAATCGAAGATAAAAACATCTTATTGTATGTTATCAAGCCTTCTGTTCCAATAGAAGTTGTTTATGAATTATTTGATAGAATCAATACAGGTGGAACGCCTTTAAATAGACAAGAAGTTCGAAATTGTATTTTTCAAGGAAAATCTACCAAACTATTGAAAGAATTATCAGAAGAACCTTACTTTCGAAAAAGTATTGATAATGGTGTTTCTCCAAAACGTATGAAAGATAGAGAACTCATTTTGCGTTATTTGGCTTTTAAGATATTGGATTATAAAACCCTCTATCAAGGAGACATGAGTGATTTTTTAGAACAGGCCATGAGAAAAATCAATCTGATGGATGATTCTGAAATTAATAATTTGAAGATTGATTTTGAACGGGTTATGAAATTGACTTACTCATTTTATAATTTTGATAATTTTAGGTTTATGCAATATGATGCAGATGGAGAGCCCAAATATCGGGCTTCAATAAATAGTGCTATGTTTGAATCTATTTGTTATTTTTTTTCAAATCAGACTGATGAATTCTTAAAAGTAAATGAGGATGATGTATATAGAAATTTTTGGGAACTTTTAGAAAACAATCAATACAAAGATGCAGTACGAATTTCAACAGGTAATAAAGCACGAGTTTTCACTCGTTTTAGATTAGCCGAAGAAATATTAGGTGAAATACGGTAAAATTATAACACATTCTATGATAACAGAAATTATACTTAAAAATTTTAAGTGTTTTAAAGAGGAAACTTCTTTTCCATTATCAAAAATAAATTTATTAACAGGTGTTAATGGGCGTGGTAAATCTACGCTTCTGCAATCGCTTTTGTTAATGCGACAAACAATTGAGCATAATCCGAATAGCATTCAAATTATTTTTAACGGAAGTTGTGTGCGTTTAGGCTCCTTTGATGATGTGAAAAATAGCGAGAATAGTAGAGATGAAAGTATTAAAATGTCTTTTAAAATAAATACTTTAAGAGCTGAAAACATTAGAATTCAATACCTATTAAAGGATTTATCAAATGATAGAGTCGCTTATATTGAAGCACTCTCAATGTTTGGTGTTCCTACGATTAGTAATGGGTTTACAATATCTTTGGATGAAAACTCAATAACTTATTATGATGAATTGGAAAAGTATTATAAAACTGATGATTATTTAGACGGTTTAAAATCATTATTGCCTTCTATGGCGTTACTTCCTACAGGTACAGTCATTAATACAAAAAACTTCTTTGATTTTTTAAAAATTCATTATGTTGCAGCCGATAGATTAGGACCAAAAGACTATTATCCAAAGAATAATTTAGATGAATTTATAAATGTCGGACCACAAGGTGAAAATACAGCTATTGTATTAGCAAGAAAGCAAGATGATATTGTTTTTGATGCCCTGTATTTAGGTGAAAATGCAAAAACTGTTTTACAACAAACAGAAGAGTGGTTAAATAAAATATTTGATGGTGCTAAAATTGAATTAACTGTTGAAAGAGATACTATTTCGCTATCCTATAATACTAAATTAACGGATAAACGATATAAACCTTCCAATGTCGGTTTTGGCTATTCTTATATTCTACCAATTATCGTTTCGGGATTAATTGCAGAAAAAGGCGAAATACTTATTGTTGAAAACCCCGAAGCACATTTGCATCCCAAAGCACAATCACAATTAACTAAGTTTTTAGCAAAAGTAGCTAGTTGTGGGGTACAGATATATATAGAATCGCATAGTGAGCATATTTTGAATGCTTTACGTGTTGTATCAGTTACGCAGGAAACTGAAATACAAAATACTGACATTAGCATTTTGTATTTTCAAAACGACGATGAAAAACATTTTACCACTATTCCAATCAACCCTGACGGTGGCATTGATGTTTGGCCCGAAGGATTCTTTGACCAAACAGATAAAGATTTTAAAATCTTATTCGGCTTCTAAATCATGGAAATATATATCAATGAATGTTCTTTAATTGGACAATATTTTTCAGAAACCGAATTTTCCGAAGCTGTCAAAACCTTTGTTGGCATCTTTGTACAGGTCAATGAAAAAAAAATAACGGCATATAAGAACGGTTCCGTATTACTACATAGAAAAGCATTATTAGAAAGTGTTTTTACATCCAGTTTTGAACAAATAAGAGATAAAAGTTTAAAATTAGCTTTTGGACAAATAGTCTTTAATCGTACCAATCCAAAAGACTGGACGCTTGACCAAAAGCATTCGTTAAATGATGCTTTTATATGTCCCATTATAGATGAATTTGTGGAAGGAACTGTATTGGCAGAAGTTGCTGAACGGAATCTACAAGATAAAAATAAAATGCCTCGATTGTTGATTAATTTTAAAAGCTCTCCATTTGATGCTACTGAAATTCATGTTTTCAAAGATGATGAAAACTTTGAAAACCCAATTTCATTAGATTGTATTGACAATCAATTAGACTTCGATACTTGGTTGTCACTGTATGAAATAGCAAAAAAAGCAAATTATTATTTGGTGGAATCAGGCTTTTTTAGAAAAACCAGTTCTCAAGTACAAGGTCAGTCCATCTACCAACATAATGGAAATGGACAGTATTGGTATTTGGATAACTTTCATAAGAATCATTTTGAAGTTTTTAATGAACAACAAGAACATATTGGTGTAGCAGATTTAGAAGGAAATTTAGATACTACCAAAAAAGTAAATGGTAGAACAATTGATTTATGATTACCAGTTGGCACACAGTATTCATCAGCTTTAATCTTTCATATAAAACAAAACGTACGACAACTCGAATGTTGTTTTTTTGTGTCTTATACTGAGGGGGTATATCAGCGACCGATGGCGAAGTTTTAAACTTCGCCGTCGGTTTGTTCAAAGGGGATATAATTGTCAAAAGCAAAACTAAAAAGCCTACTTTTACTGGAAATATATCAAAATGATTCTTCAACTTTTAGAAAAAATCACCCAATCACTCGAATCAGCAGAAATAACTTATATGATTTCTGGCAGTATTGCTTTGAATACATACACAATTCCACGCATGACTCGTGATATAGATATTGTGATTGAACTTCATAAGAAAGATATTGACCTATTTTGCAAAATTTTTGAAACGGGGTTTTATATTGATACTGAAACCGTACGAGAAGAAGTCAAAAGACAAGGTATGTTCAATGTCATTGACCATGAATCGGGTTACAAAATTGATTTTATCATTCGCAAAAATACCGAATATCGCCGATTAGAATTCGAAAGACGTATTCGAACCAATGTATATGGTTTTGATGTGTGGTTGGTGAGTATCGAAGATTTGATTATTTCCAAATTAATCTGGATTCAAGAACTCCAAAGCGAACGTCAAATCGATGATATTCACAGTTTGCTTGAAAACGAAACGGTAGAACTAAATTATATTCATCATTGGTGTGAAGCATTAGATTTACAAACCTTCAATATCCTGTAATCATGAACGATACGTCTCCCGCAGCACATAAAAAGCAACTCGACATTATCATGTCCAAAACACCACAAGAGCGTTTTATGATGGGCATAGAAATGATAGATTCCGTTTACACAATAGTTAAGAAAAGTATTCAACAACAAAACCCTGATATTTCACCTGA
>JAYTUQ010000126.1:0-2142 GCA_043744455.1 Saprospiraceae bacterium
GGCAACGAGAACAACGCCAAGATAGAGATTTGCCTTTCACCAATAGCGACCCTTCATGATTCTATTAGACAGCAATATTCTTATTTATTCGGCTCAAGCTGACTATGCTTACTTACGCCCATTAGTGGATAATCTAATAAATCCAGTATACGTCGTTGTATCGGATAGTCCTTTTATTCCCAAACACCCCCTCAGTCATGCGTTCCGCTTGATGAAGCCAAAGGCATCATATTTTTAGTAAAATTTTTCAAAAATCGGTTGTTTTGGCTTTTCATGCGCTATAAATGTGCTCTTTTACGGAATATGCTTCTGCTTAAAGCAAGGTCTACTTTTAAGAAACAACAACGGCTGATGCGAGGTGTGCGTATCAGCCGTTGTTGTTTTGGAAAACTTGATTCTTTTACGCACGTCAAAGAAGTGATTGATAGTATGTTGCGCCTTTGGAGAGGCAGACAAGCGGGGAAGAACAATTGCCGACGGAAAATCTCATTCAGCATACCCCTCAGTATTTTGCTACCTTTCAAAAATTTACAACATTAGTTTGGACTTCAAAATTTTACCATTTAGTATCATTAAACATTTATATTTGCTCAAGATATCGACATTTTCAAATAAGTCAGACGCGTCTGACTTATTTGAAAATGTAAAACTATGAAACAAATGCCTATCATTTCAAATCCAGATTACGACCTCCTAATTAACCAAATAGGTCAAGTTTATACCGCAGCTCAAAAAGCTGCCAATCAGTCCATAGTGGCGAAACAACTACAAGCCTATTGGTATATCGGCTGTTATATTGTAGAATATGAACAAAAAGGTCATGTTAGGGCAGCTTATGGTAAACACTTATTAGTCAATCTTGCCAAAGATTTAACTCTACGCTATGGAAAAGGCTTTAGTAGAACGAATTTGGTATATATGCGATTACTCTATATTCGTTATACTCAAAAGGATGCTTTGTCTCACCAATTAACGTGGTCTCATTATATTGAACTCTTAGCCATAGATGATGATTTGGCAAGGAGTTTCTACGAAAAACAAAGTTTCCTTGAAAATTGGACTGTTGAAACATTAAAAAGGCAGAAAAAGAGCGCACTTTTTCAACGCTTGGCTTTGAGTAAGGATAAAGAAGGTATCTTAAAATTGGCAAAAGAAGGGCAAATCATAGAAAACCCTGCTGATATAGTTCGTGACCCCTATATTTTAGAGTTTTTAAAAATCCCTGAACAACAATCTTATTCAGAAAGCGATTTAGAACAACGGATTATTGATAAACTTCAAGAATTTTTATTAGAACTTGGGAAAGGCTTTGCTTTTGTTGGGCGACAATACCGCATCTCACTCAATAACAAACATTATCATGTTGATTTGGTTTTTTATCACATCAAGTTGAAATGTTATGTCCTTATAGACCTCAAAATTGATAATTTAGAGCATTATGATATAGGTCAAATGAATATGTATTTGGGTTATTTTGCCAAAGAAATAACAGAATCAACAGATAACGAACCTATAGGTATCATTTTATCCGCAGAAAAAGATGATATTATGGTAGAATATGCCATGTATCATAATAATGCTCAACTTTTTGTAGCACAATATCAACTTTATTTGCCTGATAAGGCTACATTGGAACAAAAAATTAAAGAAATTTTAGCAAAAGAATAATCAATTAATGTATTAATTTTCTTCAACTGATGAACACACCTGCTGGCTCACATGCTTCCATAAAACCCCACCAATAACCAAACAAACGAACGATGCATAGCATTTACTTTTGATGCCCCCCTCAGTAAAAAACAAAAAATGCGTTCAAATGATATTTCTGTTTGAACGCATTTTGTTTTTGAAAATAGACCGACCTTTGTATCTAAGTGTGTTGTATTTAGTAATCGAGTGTTTAGAATGGGTTTATGCATTGAAAATCAATTGCTTCTGCAATATCTAAACACCAAAAACAATACACTAAATACTTAATAGCCTGTTACTTCAGAGGGAGTTAAAGCGAAAATTACTGATTGTTTGTTTTGATGACCTGAATTATCAGTATTCGTTTTATAATTATCTATTGCAGTACGGTTTGGTTCTTTAAAACTTATTATTTTTGTACTTCCTTTTAACTGCTTAAAATATTCGTCATTA
>JAYTUQ010000127.1:0-2142 GCA_043744455.1 Saprospiraceae bacterium
GTTAAATTATCTTTTTGTCAGAAATACACAAAGCATCAAAAATAAAAACTACCTTTGCGGAAATTTTAGTGCTGTTGCACAGGTAAATAAGTAATTGCGTGATGAGGTCAAGGTTCGGAAACTCACTTTTTACGATTACTAACTTACCGAATCACGTTTTAATGCTTATTTCATAATGGAATTGTTTCAAAATCTAGGTCTGAATGAAGATCTACTGAGGGGTATTGCAGAACTCGGGTTCTCTACGCCTACACCTGTTCAGGAATTGGTTATTCCTACCGCTTTAACTTCTACTGGCGATATTGTCGCCCTCGCCCAAACGGGCACTGGCAAAACTGCCGCTTTCGGTTTACCACTTTTACAACTTATTGACTTAACAGAACGCCACGTTCAAGGCTTGATTCTATGCCCCACTCGTGAGTTATGCGTTCAAGTGGCGAGTGATTTGGTCAATTATGCCAAATTTGCACCTAAATGTAAGGTCACTGCTGTTTATGGTGGTGCGAGCATTGACACGCAGATTCGTCAAATCAAAGCGGGTACTCAAATCATCGTCGCAACGCCTGGTCGTTTGATTGACTTGATTGACCGCGGTGCGGTCAAATTAGACCAAATGAAACGCCTTGTCCTCGACGAAGCCGACGAGATGCTCAATATGGGTTTTAAAGACGATTTAGATATCATCTTAAAATCAGCGACCAATAAACAATCCGTTTGGTTATTTTCAGCTACAATGTCGAATGAGGTGCGTGCTATTTCTCGCAACTACATGACAAATCCAACGGAATTAATCTCTGGCAGACGCAACGAAACAAACGAAAATATTGACCACGTATATTATGTCTGTCGTGCTGACGACCGTTATTCAGTTTTAAAACGTGTTGTTGACTCACATCCGGGCATTTTTGGCTTGATTTTCTGCCGTACTAAGGCTGAAACCAAAGAAGTGGCGGAGCAAATGACCCGTGACGGTTATAACAGCGATGCTTTACATGGTGATTTATCACAAAATGACCGTGACCGCGTGATGTTGCGTTTCCGTGAAAACAACTTGCAATTATTGATTGCAACGGACGTAGCGGCACGTGGTATTGACGTGAGCGATATTACGCACGTTATCAACTACGGCTTGCCTGACGATATTGAAGTTTATACACATAGAAGTGGTCGGACGGGTCGTGCTGGTAAAAAAGGTACAGCCATAACGATTGTTACCACAAAATACGAAGAGCGCATTCCGCAAATTGAGCGCATGAATAAGGCTAAATTTACAAAATTGTCGATTCCTTCGGGTGTTGAAGTTTGTGAAGCGCAATTGATGCAAATCGTCAAAAATGTGCACGAAACAGAAATTCAACACTCTGAAATTGAGCCATATCTACCCGCTATTTATGACGAATTGAAAGACTTATCTAAAGAAGAGTTGATTAAACGGTTTGCGAGTGTGGAATTCAATCGCTTTTTGTCGTACTACAAAGATGCACCCGATTTGAATCCGCGCCGCAGACGCGATGCCTCAATCAGCAGTGGAGCAGGTGATGCACGTTCTTCAAGGTCAAATGGTCAATATGCCCGTCTGTTTGTCAATATTGGCGAAATGGATGGCTTGAACAAACGCGATTTTATCAACCTTTTGGGTGAAAATTTCAATGTGCCAAACGCTGCTATCGGACGTGTGGACATCAAAAAGTCTTACTTGCACTTCGATGTTGAGCCAAATTTTGTGGAACGTTTGAAAAGCGGTTTGCAAAAAGCCACTTTCAACGGTCGCAAATTGCGTGTTGATGATGCCACTGAATCCAAAGATTCTTCGGGCGGCGGCGGCAGGTCTTCTTTTGGTGATAAAAAAAGTTATTCAGATAGACCAAAATCAGATTCTGATTTCGATAAAAAGAAAAAAGACAAAGACAAGCGTAAGAAAGCTTGGTAAAAAGTCTTTTTAGAACATAAAAAAAAGCGTCGAATACCCCCTCAGTATTCGACGTTTTTTTTTACGCCAACCGCGTTTCACTTCACTTTGAGTCTTATTTTATTAGTTTTTTGAAGAAATTTCGGATAAATCGTTATTTTTGTTACTAAAAATAATTCTTATGGAAGCCTTAACTGTATTCACAACCAATCAAGAGCAAAGCCGCGCCCTCA
>JAYTUQ010000128.1:0-29944 GCA_043744455.1 Saprospiraceae bacterium
TTCAACAATTTATTGACCAAAATATAATATCTAAGGACGATATTCGGAACGCACTTACAAATTTCGAAATAGGGTAAACGACTTATCCGAAGTTACCAGCACTTTATTATTTTATCGTTCCTTATCATTCATCACTTATTTAATTATTCAATCAATCACTTTTAAATGAAAAAACTAAGATTATCAATCTTTACACTCTTTCTCATTTCCACGGCTGTCCAAATCAGTAGCGCACAAGCGAAACTGGTAGAGAAAGTTACGCGCAAAGGCGACGAGATTATAATTCCTTACGAAAAGTATGTATTACCCAATGGACTCACAGTCGTCATTCACGAAGACCATTCCGATCCTTTGGTGCATGTGGATGTGACCTACCATGTCGGTTCAGCACGTGAAGAAATCGGCAAGTCAGGTTTTGCGCATTTTTTTGAACACATGATGTTTCAAGGCTCTGACAACGTTGCTGACGAACAACACTTCAAACTCGTTACCGCGGCGGGTGGTACACTCAATGGCTCAACCAACCGCGACCGCACGAACTATTATGAGACCTTGCCGAGCAACCAGTTGGAAACCGCACTGTGGCTCGAAGCTGACCGCATGGGCTTCTTACTCGACGCTGTAACACAAAAAAAGTTTGAAGTGCAACGCTCTACCGTCAAGAATGAACGGGGGCAGAATTATGACAACCGTCCTTATGGTTTGGCTTCGGAAACAACCGCTAAAAATATGTACCCTTATGGGCATCCGTACTCGTGGTTGACGATTGGTTATGTTGAAGACCTTGACCGCGTCAATGTCAACGATTTGAAGAATTTCTTTCTCCGTTGGTACGGACCCAACAACGCAGTTGTGACGGTCGGTGGCGATGTGGACGTAAAAAATGCCATCAAATTGGTTGAAAAGTACTTCGGTGGCATACCACGTGGCGAAAATGTGGCGAAAATGCCCAGTATGGTGGCATCGTTGGACAAAGACCGCTACTGTTCTTATGAAGACCAATACATCAAAGTGCCTTTATTGGCGATGACTTTTCCAACGGTCGCTGCTAACTCTAAGGACGAAGCGGCATTGGACTGTTTGGCTGAAATCATTGGTCAAGGCAAAAACTCGTTGTTGTACAAAAATATGATTAAAGCCCAGTTGGCTTCGCAAGCCTCTTGCTCAAATGGAACATCGGAGTTGTCGGGCGAGTTCACGTTCCGCATTTTGCCTTTGCCGGGCAAGTCATTGGCAGATATGGAAAAACTGACACGCCAAACCATCGCGGAGTTTGAAACTCGTGGCGTGACCGACGATGATATCGAACGTTTTGTGGCGGGTTATGAATCAGGTACAATCAGTCGTTTGTCAAGTGTATCGGGCAAAGTCTCTCAATTGGCGGCATACCAAACTTATACAGACAACCCTAACTTCATGCGTGTAGAATGGGAACGCGTTCATGCTGTGACCAAAGCAGATGTCGTGCGGGTGTATAACCAATATCTTAAAGGTAAAAACAGCGTTATTTTGAGTGTTTATCAAAAAGGACAAGCGAATGTCGTGTCTGCACCAGACAATTATACCGTTTCTACTGAGGGGTACAAAGCACCTGATTATGGTTACGCAGGTATGAAATATATCAAAGCTAAGGACAATTTTGATAGAACAAAATCGCCAACAGGTGGCGCAAGCCCCGTCATTAAAGTGCCTGAAACGTGGACCACAAAGTTTAAGAATGGCATCGAAGTGTTGGGCACAAAGAATGACGAAATTCCAAAAGTGACTTTGTATATTAGCATTGAAGGTGGTAATCGTTTATTGGCGAACGACTTAGGCAAAGCGGGTTTGGCAGACATCACTGCTAAAATGTTGAACGAAGCTACAGTCCTGTACACTTCTGAGCAAATGTCGAACGAATTGGACAAATTAGGTGCTAACATCTCCTTTTCTGCGGGATCTGAAAGCATGGATATTTACTTAGATGCGCCGACCAAGAACTTAGACAAAGCATTGAAGTTATTGGAAGAGAAAATTTTGAAACCAAAATTTGATGCCAAGGACTTTGAACGCATCGTAAAACAGAGTTCAGAACAAGTTAAAATACAGCAAACACAACCTGCATACATTGCCTCAAATGTGTATAATAAAACCTTGTTTGGCAACGATAACATCAAAGCCACACCGATAAGTGGCTATAGCGAAACATTGAGTAAATTGACTATGGAAGACGTTAAAGCCTTCTATGCGAAGTCCATTATACCCAACTTGGCTAAATTGGTCGTCGTAGGTGATGTTGACCAAAAAGGAATCATGCCTAAACTACAGTTTTTAGAAAAATGGCAACCCCGTTCAACGGTCATGCCTAAGGTTAAAGCAGGTCAAGCAATTGCAAAAACTAAAATCTATCTCATTGATAAGCCAAAATCTGCACAATCTGAAATCCGTATTGGTTATGCCACAGAAACACCTTATGATGCGACAGGGGAGTATTATCAATCAACTTTGATGGCTTTTCCTTTGGGTGGTGCATTCAACAGCCGCGTCAACCTCAATATGCGTGAAGACAAAGGCTGGACGTATGGTTGCCGCGCGGGTTTCAGTGCCGACAAAGACGGTGGCGTATTTACGGGTTCAGGTGGCTTCAAAGTCAATGCAACGGACAGTGCCGTGATAGAATTTATGAAAGAATTTAAAGGCTATGCCGATAAAGGTATATCGGACGAAGAAGTGGCATTTATGAAGAGCGCGATAGGGCAACGTGATGCCTTGCGTTATGAATCAAACAGACAAAAAGCCGCCTTTTTAGCCAATATTTTGGAATATAAATTGCCTAAAAACTATACGGTAAAGCAGAATCAGATGATGCAAGCCATCACAGCTAAAGACATCAACGCGTTATCGAAGAAATACATCAAAGCGGACAAAATGAACATCATCGTCGTAGGCGATAAAAATGTCATTTTGCCAGGTTTGAAGAAATTAGGCTACGAAATTGTCGAATTGGATTCAAACGGCTTGCCTGTGACAGTGAAGCCATAAGCTGTATTTGATAACACGTCTTTTTAAACTTTAAAAAGTGCATCGAGTCATAAACTTGATGCACTTTTTTAATATCCCTTCTTATATTTGTTGCCTTAGATAGCATTTAGTTGAAGGTATTTATTTTTTGAAAGCAGAAGGTTATACCTTGCGGAAGATTTTTATAACAAAGGAATAATGCAATAATAAAAAATTTAAAATGAATAGAAGAGACCTACTCAAAAACGGACTTTTGACAGCAGCAGGCATGTCTGTTTTAGAATCAAATGCACAGCCGTCTTTGGCAAAAAAGAAAAAAAGCAATTTTACTTATTGTTTGAATACCAGCACTATCCGAAAACAGAATTTGGGTTTAGTTGGTGAAATCAAAACAGCTGCCAAAGTAGGTTTTGATGGCATCGAAATATGGATGAATACCTTAGAAACCTATGTCAAAGGCGGTGGCAAACTGGCTGATATTCGCAAATTGGCGAATGATTCAGGTATTCGGATAGAAGATTCGATTGGATTTGCCGCTTGGGTTGTTGATGATGACACAAAAAGACAGGCAGCATTGGAACAAATAAAAAAAGAGATGGATATGCTCGCTCAAATTGGTTGCAAACGCATCGCCGCACCCCCTTTTGGCGCGACCAACGAACCCGGTCTTAACCTTTATAAAGCCGCTGAACGTTATGTCAAAGTCTTAGAATTGGGCAAACAGATGGGTGTCCTGCCTCAATTAGAGATGTGGGGATTTTCAAAAAACCTGCACCTTTTTGGTGAAACGCTCTTAGTTGCTTCTCAAACTGGACACTCCGAAGCCATTATTTTAGCAGACGTTTATCATTTGGTCAGAGGTGGCTCACCTTTTAATGCCTTAGAATTTGTGAATGGCAGCAAAATCCAAGTGTTTCACATGAATGATTACCCTGCAATGGACGATAATGCAAAGTTGACAGATGCCATGCGGGTTATGCCTGGCGACGGTGTTGCGCCTTTAAATCAGATTTTACAAACGCTTAATGCTAAAAACACGCCCATCGTCTTGTCTTTAGAAATTTTCAATGAAGATGTTTGGAAAATGGATGCCACGGCAGCTTGCACGCTCGGTCTGGCGAAGTTGAAAGGCAGTGTGACAAAGGCTTTACAGTCTTAGTATTTTAGTGCAGAATTAGGGAATTTTCAAAACATATGTTTCGCTTATTTGCTCTTAAATACCTTATATTCCTTAAACGGTTAAAAATGTAGTTTTTTTTAACCATTTAAGGAATATAAGGCATTTAAGGTATTTAAGATAATAAATAGAATTTGAAAATAAAATACATTCGGCAAATTGATTTGGGCAAATTAACTAATAACAATTAACCAATTTAACCATTAAATATCCTTACCATTTTGGCACATAAAGGTCTTTATAATTCAATCCCGCTCCTTTGAGCGCATCAATGACATACATAGAAGTGTCTAATTTAGCAGCAGGGATGAGACCAGAAAAAGTGAATTTGCATCCTTTAGATTTTGCCAATTTGAGGACATCAATTGAAGGTGTTTTGGCTTCATTGTCTATCTCAATTGCTACGTTATTTTTCTTTGCTAAATCCAATAAGGCTTCTGCATTTTGTACGGTCAATGCTGCGCCTTTATGTGCCCAAATATTGATTTTGCCCGAACCCAACAAGGTTTGTGCTGTTTTCAAATCGGTGCTTTCGCCTACAACATAGTCTGCTTTAGCTGCTTTAAGTGCGCCAATGGTTTTAGTATTGACTTTTATGCCTGTAAAAAGAGGTAAATTTTTAGCAGCCACGAGCGTGCCTATTTCCGTAGGTGTTTTAACGAGTGCCACATTAATCCCTGTTTGATAAACATACTTCGCAAGGTCTGTAGCCGTCATAACTGAATGTGGATTCAAATCAATAAAAGCGATTTGGCGATTTTGCCAAACTTTAAGGCTGTCGTACCAAACGCCTAATGTTGGTGCTTTCACATCTGAACGGGCATCATCGGGCAGACGACGGACTTTGAAACTTTTGTATTGCATTTTACTCAAAACATCATGCCCTTGAAGGCAGAAAGTCCCTTTGCTCAATCCCTTCACACCTGAAGGTAGCAGTTCAGGCTGGACATAATCCACTGTTTTTAAGCCATTTATCCATATTTGTACCCGATTACTGACGACTTTGGCTTTGACATTCGTCCACACACTGTCTTTTCCAAAAGCCTTGTACACGTTTCTTGTGCCATATAAACTCGCCGATTTTTTTAATTCCATATAGTCTCCTTCGCCTTTATGGGTATTGTTTACCTGTATTTCCATGCCTTTCGAGGGCCAGCCTTCTTGTTGGTATTGGGTATGGATATAAATGCCCGAATTGGCTAATTTAAAGGTCTTAACCCATACATCGATGTCAAAATTCTTAAAACCGTCTTTCAAATGTTCGCCTGTATAAAACAAGTGAGAACGTTTGCCGACGGCTTGAAACATACCATCCACAACCGACCAAGTGCCCTCGTTTTCACTGGATTTCCAACCTGTAAAATCTTTGCCATTGATAAGTTCTATCCAGCCGTCTTTATTTTGTTGCGCATTTACATGAGCTGAAAGTGCAAGGATTAAGAAGAGTCCAATAAATTTTTGTAGATTTTTCATTCTTGTAGTTTAATAGATTAATTGTTTTTAAATCAAAAATATGATGTCTTTGGCTTCATCAAGCGGAACGCATGACTGAGGGGGGTGACAAAAAACTTTATTGCCACGTAAAAGCAAAATATTCGCATTGTGCACCCGTCGTATTGATGAGCGCATGAGAAATATTGGACGACAAAATGACCAAATCTCCTGCTTTGGCTTGATAGATTTTGCAATCAATAATCATCGTTATTGTTCCTTTAGTAATCAATAATGCTTCTTCCGTTTTATGCGTATGGGGTTGATGACTTTCCATACTCGCATTCAAGGCAGTCGTGTGCATCTCAAAAGCAGTGCATTGGGTTGTGGAACGGTTGTAAAAATCACGTCTTGCGCCTTTGGCATGTGTTTTAAGTGGGTTATCGGTTGCGTTAATCAACATACTACCACCTGCTTTTTGTCCTCTTTCTAAATCTGTTGGGTTTTTAGATTGAAAACGAAAGACGTAATAGGTCGCGGGTGTATCGCCTACATTGCGTAAGCCATGCATTTCATTGGACATAATGACCGCCACGCCGCCTGCTTCGACCACTTTCTTTTTGTCGCCAATGGTGAATTCGATTTTACCTTCTTTGATGATAATCAACTCGTCCGCATCTTGATTGGGGTGCGGTGGATTGGGTGCTGTGCCAGGCTGTATCGTTGTGGCATGGACTCGGAAATATTTGAGGTGGGTTGTCGTGCCTTCCAAAAGCAGCCTACGGGTTCTTCCATTCTCGGTTTTTGCTTCAAGACTATCCCAATGAATGATTTGGGCTTGAACTTCTGAAAGGTTTTGAGCATCCATAGTTGTTAAACTCATTAAGAGAAAAAGTAAAATTGTGTTTTTCATTGCGTATTGTTGTATAATGTTCAAAAAAACAAGAATGTAATATCATAAAAACGAAGCATTAACCTGTGCTTTTTAGATGTATGGCTACGTTTTACAATAAATCAACGCTCATCAGCCTAATTATAAATGTATTAAATCCCCAAACCGCGCATTAAATCCTTCAATACCTTGCAAACCGCCTGTGTGAACGGCAACTAGGGTCGTGTTTTTAGGAAAAAAACCTTTTTCAATCAAATCAAAAACACCATACAGCATTTTACCTGTATAAATAGGGTCGAGGGCGATGCCGTGTTGTTGTTTAAAATCATTGATAAAATCAATCAAAAGCGTTGTCCATTTGGCATAGCCACCAAAATGGTAATCGGTTTGGATAGACCATTGGTTTTTTTCTTCAAAAACACCCCCCTCAGTATAAATACCTATTTTATCCTTTTTTGCTTGTTTTAAAAGTTCTAAAACATCATGTTCTAAAAAATCACCTTTTAAGGCAGAAAAACCTAAAACCTTAATTGGTTTCGTGAGTATCGTAGCAGCTGAAACAACACCTGCAGTCGTGCCACCTGTGCCACAAGGCAAACAGATATAATCGGGTTGTGTGCCCAATGCATTGATGATTTCAGGAACAATTTCGGCTGCACCGCGCAACGCTAAAGTATTTGTACCGCCTTCGGGTAGCCAATAGTGGTTGGGATATTGACGTTCTAAGTCTTTAAAAATCAATGCTTTATCTCGATAATCAAATCGTGAAACAAAATGCAAAGTCATACTGCATTGTTCTGCAAAAGCCAAAGTTGCGTTCAATACTGTTGAGGAACGAAATCCCGATAACTTCGGGAAGGGGTGCTCGCCGCGAATAATGCCGACTGTTGGAATATTGAGAAGTTGCCCTGCTGCGGCAACAGCATGGATATGATTGGAAAAAGCACCGCCAAAAGTAATGAGTCCTGCTTTACCCAATCGCTTCATTTCCAATAGGTTGTATTTCAGTTTGCGAAATTTATTGCCTGATAGGAAGGGATGTATCAAATCATCACGTTTGATAAAAAGGCGTACTTGATGCGCTTCAAGTCTTGCGTCTTTGATACTTTGCAAAGGGCTTTGTATGTCGTTTTGATAAAAAAACATGATTCAGTATAAAATAGAAAAATGAAAACACCTACTTTGTCGTCGGATTGAATCCATAAAGGTATTTAATACTCCGAAAAGCCGTGATACTGAGGGGGTGCTTATTTTTTAAAACTAAAACTTATAAATTTTGAAAACAACTACATTAAAAATTGTCAACGTCCTTGCTTTAATTATTGTATTGATTGTCAATTATTTAGCCAATGCTTTACCCATAAACGGCATTAAAACTGGCGATATTTCCGACAAATACTATAATGAATTTGCACCTGCGGGCATTACATTCGCCATTTGGGGTGTCATTTATTCTCTCTTGATTGCGGTTATGATTTGGCAATTTGTAGGCAATAATCATTTGAAAACGAATGCTATAAAATCGTTTGGCTGGTTGTTTATCGCCAATTGTTTGCTCAATGCCCTATGGCTTTTTGCGTGGCATTACGAGTCCCTTGTGCTCACATTGATATTGATGTTGGGTATATTATGGACATTGGTTGAGCTGAATCGTATCGAATCGCACGTAATCTCGCCTCAAACGCCATCAAGGGGTTTGTTGCAAAGTGCTTTTGGCGTGTATTTGGGTTGGATTTGCATTGCGACGATTGCAAATTTCACGACCTTTTTTGTGAGCATTCATTTCAATAAATTTGGTTTATCAGATACGTTTTGGACGGGCGGCGTTATTGGTATCGGTGCGATTACTGCCGCTTTATTGGTGGTACGTTTCAAAAATATATTCATTGGCATTGCTGTTTTGTGGGCTTTGATTGGCATTGTGATACGTCAAAATCAATTACATGGGCATTTTACGCCTATTAGTTGGGCAGCATTGACATACAGTTTGGCTGTGGTTGCGAGTCTGTTTTATGGACGGCGGTAACTTAGCCAAGAGTCATTAGGGGCAATTTTAAAAGTATCCGATACGTGTTTACGTATTTTAATAATTACAATTTTATTTAACAATAAGACCTGTCTTAAAATGTCAAAACAAAACTACTTACTGCTTTTTGTGGTTTTTCTTTCCTTGAAAACTTTTGCCCAAACCAAAATCATGGGTTTCACGACGCCCAATGCGGAAAAACAAGCCGATTGGGAGAAACAATTCGATGCCCAACTCAATCCACAAAACTTAGATACGTGGATGCAGTACCAGGTTATGGGGTGAAGACTTTACCAGGCATTCGTGAAGGCATTGAAGAACGGCATTGGCAAGAAGCGCAAGAACATATTGACATCGTTGCCAAAACAATTCAGTCTTATACCAATGAAATTAATAAGGCAGCAGCGCTATTGAAATAAAAATATAGGTTAATCCACATAAAGAAGAGGGAAGCGTTCATCGTTTTCCTCTTTTTTTGTGGATAACTATGTAGCGAGTTGAAATGGGTTGTGGATAATGCGTTTTGTATTGTTGAAAAGGGTTATTATTTGACTTATAAACTTGTATGAATTGTGGATAAATCTATTTGACATTACAGTAATCCACAGTGATTGTTAATTATGCGAAATTTAATGTGGATAACCTTATGCATAAAGTTTAAAACCTAATCACATCATTGTTGGTAACGCCTCATTATTTGTTTATAAACTTTGAAAGCTGTTGATAAGTAAACATAGGCGCCATATCATTATTTTAAGTTGTGGATAAATGGGTTTATTGGTGTTCTACTTATACAAACCACTTTCAAAAGAGTATATTTATATTGAGTTTTTTCAATTTATGCTAAATCACTTTCCGATACAGAAAGTGTTTATCGTTTTCAACTCATTGAATTTCAGTTATTTGTGAAGAGATTTGTCGTATTGAGGTACAAATAGGGTACATATTTTGCAAAAAAGAGCTTTTTGTATGTTTATACTGAGGGGGTAAATGCTACATCTTTTCAAACAAAACATCCATTGTCAACTGATTTTGTACGGTTGACAGGTAATGCCTATTTTCGATTACGCCAAAGGTCGCTTTGACGGCTTCAAAATCGCTCTTTTTGTAGGCGGCAACCAATTCTTGCGTCAATTTGGTAACAATGCTGCGTTTTTCGGGGTCATTGTCGTAGCGGTCGGGGTGAATTTTTAAGAGCGTTTCGCGGAACATTTTTGTCAAATTGGCTTGCGTATCTTTATCCAACGTGGGTGTCGTTTGTGCTTGTGCATAAGCGATATTTTGACGGGTTTCTTCGGCTGTTTTTTGCCAATGATGGGCTTCGTTTTGATAGACTTTTTTCTGCGTTTTTGCGGCTTGCGCTTCAGCAATTTGCCTTTTAAGGTCGAGTTGCTCCAACAACAAACCCGCACACCCCGTTCACATGCCGTCTGCAAAGCACGGGCTAAATCCACATCTGTAAACCAAGCCATCGCTATTTCGATGCTGTTTTGTGATGCGTCTAAGTGGCTTTTGAGCGTCTTTTTTATGGTTGTTGTCTCAAAAATGGGTGTCATTTTGTTGTTTTTACTGAGGGGGTGATTCAGTTACTTGAATTGTCCACTCAATTGGGTTTAATCGTTCTGCAATTTTTTGTAACGTGCTTAAAATCGCTGTTTCAGAAGGTAATTCACCAAAAACAAACTCTTTAAATTTTGAGTTATATGTTTCTTTAATTTGATTCCACGTATTGACGGTATCTGAAAATAGAATAGCTGTCGCAGGATGATTTGATAACCAAGCTATATCCGTTTTTAGAGCTACAATATCATCATTTGCGACTTTTAATAACATTTCATCAAAAGCAGTTAAGTTGAAAAAGTTGCGAATTGTTTCATTTCCCAATAATTTATGAATATCGTAAATATGCCGCACTTTATCATTAAGATTTTCTATCGGGTCGTCAGAAAATGAAAATCGGACAAGGCTTATTATTTTTTCGCACAATGTTCTTTCTACTGCAAGTACTTTGATTTCAAATGGTTGTAGTCCGTAATCTATAATCATTTGATTTTGATTGGTATGAAGCATCATTTCGGATATATAAGATTGAATATTAGTTGTTGTATAGGGCTCAAAATTACCTAACCACATGGCTTCCAAAATAATCTCTCGTCTTATTTGTCCAAAATCACCATCGTATATTTTCTCGTAAGTGTGGGCTGTTTTTCTAATTTTTCCTTTTGTATTTGTTATGCCCTCCCTATGAACTGCGGGAAGTACACCTTCAATACTAAGTCCGATTTTTTTGACTATTTTATCTAATTGCGTATTGCTTTCTCCTCCATTTCGCAAGACGACAACATCTATATCTTCTGAAAATCTTTCTATTAATTGAAAGCATTTTGACAAGGCTGTACCACCTTTAAAAACGACATGAGTGCCCATTTCGCCTGTAAAAATGGTATAAAGAGCAAGTGTAACCCAATAATCTTTTTCGATATGGATTTCACGCAGACCTTTTAAAGCTACGGTTGCAGCTATTGCATCTTGAAATAAGGCTTTATTTTCGTGTAGTGTCATATTATATTCCATTTAGTTGCGTTAGGTAAAAATTTTGCTGTAATACCCCATTTGTATTTAGACAAAGGATTGAGACTACTTTTAAGTACGCCTAAGTCCATTGAACTGTCCATTGTTTCTAATATAGCTCCTAACATTGACCTTACTCGAGGTTGGTAACTCAATGCACATTGAATGAGGTCTATTGTCTGTTGAGGTGTTAATGTTTTCAATTTACTTGTCAATATAATGATGCCCGACTCCCTATTCATATCGGAAATCGTGTTAAAATCCTTTATGGCATCTAAAATACCCAGCAAAAAGTAGTTGTCATTTGTAATATCCGCATAACTTCTTACGGGTTTAATTTTCATACGACCAATAACCGCAATACTACCTCGACTCGTTTTGCTTGCTATAACAATCGTGGAAGGTACTTGCGTTGTTAAACCCATATTGTTGTACAAACTCGAACCCGTTACATAACCAATTCGTTGACCTTTTTTAAAAAGATATTGTTTCAAAAGTTCATCCTCTGGTGGCGGAACTTGTCCAAAAACGGTTTGACGCGGCTTGTAAAACACCCCTTTTGCGGCTCTTTGCAGTGTGCCTTTTTCCACAAAACGTCGGATAGACTTGGTTGCTGCACCATATTCGGAAGCCTCAATTGCCAAATCTTCATAACGGAATGTCGTTCCCGTTGCTATTTTATCTAAGCGTTTTTCTATTTTCTGTGAAACTTTCATTACTCGACTGATTTAAGATTTCAAAGGTACAAATTATGTCCAATGTGTCAAGTTTTTTATGCAGTTTATCGGACAAATAATATGAAACACCAAATTTTAACACCCCCTCAGTATTTGGGCGTTGTTGGCGTTTTTTAAGAAAATGGAAAAATATGTGGCACCCACACAAACCAAGCCATCGCTATTTTGATGCTGTTTTGTGTCGTTTTGAGAGGCTGCGCGAGGGTCTTTTTTAGGGTTGTGGTGTCAAAAATGGGTGTCATTTTGTTGTTTTTACTGAGGAAGTGATGTGGGCAGTTCGATTTTAATCGTCCTGCAATTCTTTTTATTGTTCAACAGAATTAAGACTCCAAAGGTACACATTATGCTTAATGTGTTAGTTTTTCTTGCGCTTTATAGGATAAAAATCTCGTACTAATGGTACGAGAAATCAAACTAAAAAGGCGAAAATCTCTAACCAATGGTTGGAGATTTTCGCCTTTTTAGTTTGTTAGAATACTGAGGGGGCAGCACAACAAAGTAAAATTTGTCATGCCGCTTTCTTTCTAAGCATATAAATCGCTTGAAGGTCGTCAAATTTACTCAATTGAGCAATAAGTTTTTCGCGCTCTTCTTGCGTAATCCCTTTATCGAGATTCGCGTTCAATTGTGCAAAATCGCTTTTTGTCCAAGCTATTAATTCCTCAAAATTAAGACCCAACATATACTCTTTGAGCAACCGATACCGTTCTTCAAGGTCTTCGATTTTGAAAAGTTTTTCAATGAAAAGATTATGATTTTCCATGTTGAATGATTTTTTTAAATTATTAAACCCAACCGTCTGCGGTAAAAATTGACTTCATCTAAAAGCATATCACGATATGTATCAAGACCTTTTTTACCAAGATTATTCAAAAAACTGGGTTCTTCAATGACCGTTAAAATAAGTTTCATGTATGCTACTTCAAGAAGTCTCTCGTCTGTTAACATAGTCGGTTTGTTTTAGTTTTGACGAAGATAGTGGTAAAATTGATAAATGCGTGCTTTTTTTTTAAGAAATAATTAAAAAATGGGTGTCATTTTGTTGTTTTTACTGAGGGGGTGATTTAGGCACTTGAATTGTCCACTCAATTGGGTTTAATCGTTCTGCAATTTTTTGTAAAGTGTTTAAAATCGCTGTTTCGGAAGGCAGTTCTCCAAAAACCAAATCACTAAACGACGAATTATACGTTTTGCGAATTTGCCGCCATGTTGTTTCAACATCTGCAAACAAGACGGCTTTTATCGGGTGATTCACTAACCAAGTATTGTTGTTTTTAAAACTTTTGATATCTTCGTTAGCAACTCTGAGCAACATTTTATCGAAATCTGAGCTTGCAAAAAAAGTTTGTACCGTACTGTCTTGGAGTAATTTATGAATATCGTAAATGTGCCGCACTTTCTTATTGAGCTCGTAAATTGGGTTTTCTGTAAATGAAAACCGCACAAGACTCATGATTTTTTCGCAAAAAGTACGCTCTTTTATCAAAACTTGTACCTCAAACGGTTGTAAATCGTATTGTTCTATCAAATCATTTTGACCTGTTTTTTGCATCATATCGGCTATAAATGACTGCACATTAGCCGTGGTGTAAGGCTCAAAATGCCCTAACCAAGTCGCTTCTAAAATAATTGAATCCCGAACTTGACCCAAATTTTGAGTAAATAGACGGTCGTAAGGATGGGCTGTCTTACGAATTTTACCTTTTTTGTGGGTGACACCTTCCAACTCCACTTCGGGCAGAACAGAAGAAACAGCTTTAGTAATTGCTTTGATTTTATTGGTCAATTGGTTGTCTGATTCGCCTTCATTTCTGAGTACAACCACATCTATATCTTCTGAAAATCGCTCAATGGCGTTGTAACATTTTACCAAAGCAGTGCCGCCTTTGAATATAGATTGACTGCCTATTTCACTTTTAAAAAGCGTTTTGAGCGCGTAAGTCACCCAGTAATCTTTCTCGATATAGGGTTCAATAATGCCTTTGTAATCAGCTGTTTTGCGGATAAATTTCTCAAAATCAGCTTTATTGGTGTGTAGTTTCATTTTATATTCCACTGATTGGCAGTAGGCAACATTTTAGGTGTGATGTAAAATTTGAATTCAGAAAGCGGACTGTAACTGTTTTTTAAGGCGGAAAGATTGATAGAACTATTTAGATTTTCTAACAACGCGCCTAAAAAAGCGCGAACACGCGGTGGATATTTCAAAGCATAAGTGATGAGTTCTTGTATTTGTTCTTCTGAAAAACTTCTCAATTTTGAAGTCAAAACTTTAACCGCCGATGCTTGGTCAATATCAAGAATACCTGTGAAATCCTTTAAGCTATCCAAAAATCCTAAATAGATATAATTCTCGTCGGTGACTTCTGCGTAAGTTTTGACGGTACGAATTTTTGTGTTGCCTACTTTTTTGACTTTCAATCTTGAAGGTGTGGCTAAGGTTATCGTAAAAGCAAATTGAGTTGTCAAACCCATGACATTGTATAGGCTCATACCTGTAACGTATGCGTACCGACGACCATTTTTAAAAATATAGGGTTTCATTAACTCGTCGTCAGAGGGTTTTAGAATGCCAAAAATGGATTGTTGGGGCTTGTAAAATTGCCCTTTTGCGGCTCTTTTCACTATTCCTGCGCTCACCAATCGGCTCATAGCTTTGGCGGCTGCTTCAAACTCAGTGGGTTCGATGAGAAGGTCAGCATATTGAAATACTTTGCCTTCGGGCATTTCTTTTAGTTGTTCGCCTATTTTTTGTGAAACTTTCATTACTCGACTGATTTAAGATTTCAAAGGTACAAACTATACCCAATGTGTCAAGTTTTTTCTGTGCTTTATCGGACAAATAATGTGAAACACCAAATTTTAATACCCCCTCAGTAGTCGGGCGTTGTTGGCGTTTTTTTAAGAAAATGGGAAAATACGCGGCGCACCCACAAACCAAACCACCGCTATTTCGATGCTGTTTTGTGCCGTTTTGAGGTGCTGCGCGAGGGTCGTTTTTAGGGTTGTTGTGTCAAAAATGGGTGTCATTTTGTTGTTTTTACTGAGGGGTAGCGAAAAGAGAGCAATCTTTTGTTTTTTCAAACTAAAGTCTTAATTTTGTTTAAAATATTTAAAAAAATGACCTACTCAATCGAAAAAATCGCTGTTCAAGATGAAGTTTTAACTTTTGATGAAATCAAAAAAACGGTATTCCGATGAATGGATATTGTTAAAATTGTCGCAACTTATTAATCCAACAAATCTAAGCGGCGTTGTCTTGTTTCATGGCAAGGACTATTTAGAATTGTGCTACAAAGGAAGTGAAATTGCGGCGCACATATTAACGAAAACTTTTTACACGGGTGAACAAAAACAAAACCGAAAATGGCTCAAAGCTACACGTTTGAAAGACCTACCGACGACGACCTAATCATCGTATCCGCTCAGTATTTTTTTGCTTTTTTCACTAAAACATTTTCTTTTGCATAAAATTATCAAAATATGGAATCATTAGTTATTGAATTTGATAGTACCCACAAGCAAACGCTGTTGGAAATTTTTAGAGCTTTTCAAGTTAATGTCAAAAACTTGGAAGGTGAGCATGTCTTTTATGACAACTTGCGTGGCGCGGTCAATTGGGTGAATGAGCGTAAAAATGGGAAGGGGCAACAAGGCAAATCCTTGACTCAATTGTTAGACGAAATCGAACAAGAATCTTAAAAAACCAACTAAATAAGAAGCATCACTATGACAATTGAAACCTACCACCGATTTGATAAAGAATTGAAACGACTCGTTAGAAAATATCCTTCTCTTGTGCCATCGCTACGGCAACTGAATGATGAATTATTGGAAAATCCTTTTATTGGCGAATCTTTGGGCGACGGTTGCTACAAGATTCGAGTCGCCATAAAATCAAAAGGCAAAGGGAAAAGTGGTGGGGCGCGACTGATTACACACGTTCATATCGAAGGCGAAACGATTTATTTGTTGTCTATCTATGATAAATCCGAAAAAGAAAATATTGCTGATAAACAAATTCGTTTGATTCTTAAAGACCTTCGGGATAATTACCAATAAAAATCCTATGAATCCCAATTCAACACCCCCTCAGTAGTTGGGCGTTGTTGGCGTTTTTTTTAGAAAATGGGAAAGTAGTGTATTTATGGTTTTATTTTCTCCGAGTTTGAACATTTTCTCTATCATTGTATCAAAACTAAAAGCGACATAAATGATTTTAGAGAACAATCACTTACAATTCATTGCCGACATTAAAGAGAAAGTACGGAAAGCTCAATACGAGGCACTCAAAAAAGTTAATGTTGAACTAATAAATCTCTATTGGGACTTAGGTAAAGCCATTTCTGAAAACAGGAAATCGGTTGGGGTAAAGCTATTGTACCGACTTTGGCGCAAGAACTTCAAAAGGAGTTCCCTAAAATGAGTGGACTTTCTACCACTAACTTGTGGTATATGGTTCAGTTTTACAATGCCTATCACGACGACCTAAATCTCCAACCATTGGTTGGAGAAATTAGTTGGAGTAAACACTTTAAACACTTGATTGTTTTGTCGAAATGTAAAAACAGTCAAGAAAGGCAATTTTATATCATGGCAACCAAAAAATTTGGTTGGACAAAAGACGTTTTGATTCATCAAGTTGGTAACAAAACTTATGAAAAATACCTGTTTAATCAAACCAATTTTGATGCAACTTTACCAGAATCCATTAAAAAACAAGCCGTTTTAGCTGTAAAAGACGAATATACGTTCGATTTTATTGACCTCGCCGAACGTCATTTGGAGAGCGAATTGGAGCAGGCTTTGATTGACAATATACGAGCCTTCTTGCTTGAAATGGGACCCGATTTTACATTTGTAGGCAGTCAATACCGCCTATTTATCAATGATAAAGAATACCGTATTGATTTGCTTCTTTTTCATCGTCGCTTGCAAAGTTTAGTGGCGATTGACTTGAAAATTGGTGAATTTGAACCCGAACATAAAGGCAAAATGGAATTTTACCTGTCTGTTCTCAACGATACAGTAAAACTATCTCACGAGAATCCCGCTATTGGTATTATCATTTGTAGAAGCAAAAACCGCACGGTCGTCGAATATTCACTAAAAACAAACAACCTCCCAATCGGCGTAGCGACTTACACAACAACCTCTTCTTTGCCAAGCGAATTTCAATCTTTATTGCCTTCGGCTGCAGTAATTAGTCAGCAATTATTGGCGTTTTTTAAAGAAAACTAAAAAATACGCGGCGCACCCGCAAACCAAACCATCGTTATTTCAAGGTTGCTTTGTGCCGTTTTGAGGTGCTGCGCGAGGGTCTTTTTTAGGGTTGTTGTGTCAAAAATGATTGTCATTTTATTGTTTTTACTGAGGGGGTTACAACGAGATTTTGCAATAGGGCAACAATGTTTTGATTTTTTGTTTTTCTGAATCAGAAAATTGATTCTGATACAGAGGTTGACCGCCCCTTAATTTCAATTCAGTTAAATTAGTCAGTTTTCCAATTTCAGCAGGTAATTGGGTTAATTGATTGTAGCCTAAATCCAATTTAGTCTAAATTTCGTAAATCTGAACGTAATACACAATAAAATTTATTCATTCACCCATTCCACTTTCTCCTCGATTGGCTTTCGCTGCGCAGGCAAATCGGGCATATTGTGATAACCCATATAAAACAAACCCAAACAGCGTTCATCATCAGCCAAATCCAAAAAGTCATCTCCACGTTCTGTAATAGCCGATGGCGAACTCCAATATGAGCCAATATCGTAAGCTGTACACGTCAACCACATATTTTGAACAGCCATAGCGACGGCTGCAATTTCTTCCCATTCTGGCAAAACGTCCTCATGCCGTTTCATCAAAATGACAATTACACAACCTGAACGAACGGCATTTTCAGATATTTTTTTCAATTTAATCTCTGTTTGTTCTGCACGCGGTGTCATGGTTTGGTAGTCATTGACTAAAAAATGAGCTAACTTTTGCAAAGCAGCTCCCCTCAGTACCCGAAACCGCCACGGCTCTGTTAACTTGTGGTTCGGTGCATAATTTGCATTTTCAAGTACATTTTCAATGATGTCTTGTGGTATTTCTTTACCAACAATGTATGTTTTTGGAAAAATAGCTCGACGTTTTTTTATGAGGTTGTTGAGTTCTTGAATATTCATTGGTTGTGTTATTTTTTTATGTCTGCCTAATAAATTTTTGCTTCTGTCAAATACGTTAAAACAGTATCTGGCACAAGGTACTGAATCGATTTACCTGTTGTCAAACAATTGCGGATATAGGTTGCTGAAATATCCATGAGTGGCGCATCGAATAGTTTTATACGTTCATGTGTTGCCAAGACACCTAAATCAATATTCGGACGACGATAGACGTAAATATCATACCCCCTCAGTATTAATTCATAATTTTTCCATTTGTGTAATGTAGCGATATTATCACCACCCATAATAAGAACAAACTCATGTTGTGGATATTTTTCACCCAAATACGCCAAAGTATCAATCGTATAAGACGGTTTTGGTAGGTCAAATTCAATATTGGAGGCACGAAGTTTCGGATTGTCATCAATCGCCAATTGCACCATATTGAGTCGGTCACGGTCACGTGCCAATGTATTTTTAAGCTTCAACGGGTTTTGCGGACTCACCACCAACCATAATTGCTGCAAATCTGTTTGCGTCGCCATAAAATTAGCGATAATCAGATGCCCAACATGTATAGGGTTGAAAGAGCCGAAAAAGAGACCAATCTTCATAGTGAGTCATTTTGTCATTCGTCATTCGTCATTTACAGTCTAATGACAAAATGACCCTTGACTATTTTATAGGACGTTCAGGTTTTTTATTAACCATTTCGACAGGTTCAGAAGTGGCATCTTTTAAATACCATTGCCCATTTTGGCGGAGGAGGTAGTAGGTGCATTTCAATTGCCCAACGGCATCCTCCAAAAGACAATCACATTCTGATTTATCCCCCTCAGTACGACAGGCAATATTTAAGATTTTTGTTGAAGATGAAGCGATGGGTTCAATTTGATGCGTGCTGTCGAGCGACACAACGGTTTCCAACGCTTTACCTGTGCTGATGAGTTTAGCCGCTGCAAATTGGTTCGCACCTATTTGACTTTCCCAAGACTTTATGACGTCTTCTGGGGTATTGGGTAATTGAACGACTGGTGCACTAATAGTAGTAGTGGTGGTAGAAGTGGCGGTGGTAGTAGCGGGTTGATTTACGTTGTGACAAGCACTGGTAAAAAAAATAAAAATAGACGCAACAGCAATAGAATTTTTCATTCCAAAAAAGCTTTATGAAAATAATACGGGTGGAAAGTGTTCAAAAGATTAGGATGATAGCGCAAAATTACGATATTTTTACGATTAAGCATAGTTTTGACAAAATTTTGCCTTTTCTTTTTTTTTGTAGAAAAGACTTTTAATGAAAATTGGAGTGAAATTTGAATATTAAAAAGTTTACTATAATCCTTGCTTTCGGTCAAAATCGAGATAATCCTATGAAGTACCCACAATTTTTAATCGCTTCTTTTTGCATTTTATTGTCTTTTAACCTTTCCGCTCAGCGTTTTGGCTACCCCTCAGTACAAGAACGTCAGCTCATCGGTACGAAATGGCGATACGCTTATACGCTGCATTTGGAGTCAAATACGACGGTTCATCAAGCAGATAAAGACTATCAATATTTTCTTTTTTTTAAATACGATTTTACTTTTGAACAATTTTTACAAGGTAAATTCTCAAAGGGCAATTGGACTTTAGGCGGAGGCATTTTGTTTTATCCTTTCAGAAATATCCAAAAATTTGAAATTGCAGCCATTAACAATAAGGCACTCGTTCTGGAATTTCAACAGCCTAATTCAAGTGGTACGTATCAATACCATTTTGTCGCAGTTGACAGTAAAGACGCGCCATTTGTGCGTCCTATCAATGAATTGCCCGAGGTCATCGTTGAAGCAGAGACAAAGCAAACAAAACGCAAATCGTGGTGGGCTATACTGAGGGGGGACAATGATGAGAAAAAAGCAGAAGCCAAGCGCAAAGAGCAGGTCAATATTACTATTGAACTCATTGGCGGCGGTTATTATGGGGGCATAGACCCTGTAATCAAAGATTTTACGAAGATAACGACAGACGGACGTTTGATTCATGAATTTCAAACAGTTAATAATCCTCTCAAAGTCGTTAAGAAAAATATCACCCGTCAAGAATTGGAATCCTTTGCAGAATATATTATGCAAAATAAGTTTTTTGAGATGCAACGCATGTATGACTGCAATAGCATTGCTTGCGAAAAACGCAAAGTGATAAAACCAACGCCCATACCTTTACGCATAAAAGTGACTTATGGCGACCAAAAACGCATGATAACTATCGCTATTTGGGGTGAAGATTCCTACAAATTAAAGTATGTGGATTATCCACCCGCACTTGATAACATCATTGATGCTGTTCAACGGATGACCCACCGTTTCGAAGACGACAAATTCAGTCGCTCTTAATCAAAATGATGAATCATACAAATCATTCAAAAACAATGTTTTATATAATTCATCCTTTCTTAATGCATATAATAAGACAAATCATGTTGGTCGAGAATTGCGTCTAAGATGGGGTCTTTACCATGTTCGTAGCCTTCTTTGAGTTGATAGCTGTATATTTTGCCAAATTCATTCCAATAAAATGCTGAAAATGAGCCTTTTACATCTTTAACTAAATCGTAGAATGGCATATGCAGCTCCCTTTCAATCATCTCAATGAGTAGAAAACCTTGAGTTCTACTCAAATTCGTTAAACTTTTTTTGAGTTGATCTTCCATCTTATTTTCGAGTTGCTTGATGTATTTTTTGCGGGCATGATTATTCATATCGCGCGTAGCAACGCCTATTTCTCGATAAGTTCGCACAGCCTCAACGGCATAAGGTATGACGGTTGGCGCTAATCTATGGTAGCGTTCCCATCGTTTATAATCGTCTGCACTGGCAAAAAACTTAGGCGCTTTTACTTCAAATTCACGAAGCTGCATGTGTATCAGCGTATCGCCATTCGGTTGAATGATGGCAGATACTAAATATTTGCCGTCTGTCTGACGATACATATAGCCTGGGGCTATATCCTGCCCAAAAGAAGAAACATTGAGACAAATATGGAGGAATATAATGCTTATTAACTGCTTGATATTCATTTATTTATAAATAAATTGATACAATTTGATGTTCATACTGAAGGGGATTTGACGTTGTTTTTTAGTAAAAATACTACCTTTACACATGGAGCAACGTTTTTTTAGACGTAAAAACTATCGTATAAAACGCTTGAAAGTAAAATACGTTGTTATTTTTTATTTAAAATTTCTAAAAACAACTCATTTTCTCCTACTAAAACGGATTTTTTAACAATCTTTATTTTTAGAATCATTGATATGAAAGCTATGATATTTGCTGCGGGGCTTGGTACACGCATGCGTCCTTTGACGAATGACCGTCCCAAAGCGTTGGTCGAAGTCAAAGGTATACCTCTTTTAGAAATAAATATTCGTCGCCTCATACATTTTGGCGTTCGAGAAATTATTATCAATACACATCATTTTGCTGACAAAATTGATGCCTTCTTAGATAGTAGAGACCGCTTTGGTATCCGAATCGTCACATCACATGAAGCAGAAAAACCGCTCGAAACGGGTGGTGGACTCAAAAAAGCGGCTTGGTTTTTCGACGATGGGCAACCTTTTTTTGTGTGTAATGCTGACATTTTGAGCAATATAGACTTGAATAAAATGTATAATGCACATGTCGCTTCAGATGCTTTGGCAACTTATGCGACGCAACAGCGCACGACTTCTCGTTATATGTTGCACAATACTGAGGGGGTACTTTGTGGCTGGATGAATATAGGGGCGAAACGGGTACGCATGGGTAAAATGGCAACAGAGTTGGATATGTTGTCGTTTAGTTGTTTTCACGTCATCAATCCGGCTGTTTTTCAGACAACGCCCGATGGGGATTATTTTTCAATAATCGATTGGTATCTTCAAATTTGTGGAACACATAAAATTTTAAGTTATAGGCACGATGACGATGTGTGGTGTGATGTGGGTAAGCCTGAAACACTTATAGAAGCAGCAAATATCATAGATAAATTACTTGTCTGATAATGCTCTTTTATTGTGAAAAACGTGTATTACTCAAAGGTTATCCACAGGTTTTCAACATGGTTTATCTTTTTTGAAATTTGAAAAAGCGAATACTTTAACAGGCATTATTTGAACCGTTTTTATGCTTGCACCATCTGTGTCTAACCAAATTTTAATGGGTATTCTGTCTGAAATGACAAAGAAGTTATTTGGATTTTATAAAATATTTATGTATGTAAAGTATTGGTAATTAAACTATTATGTTTTTTATAAAAAAAATATAAGTATAAATTTTTTTTTTTCAACACTCTGATATGGATGACGAGGTTTTTCAACATTGCTATACTGAGGGGGTATGTTTTTGACATAAAATAAAATAAAAGATAGCTCATTTGACCTTGAAACTGAATATTTTATACATTTTCAACATAGGTATGTGGAAAAACGATTTCGATGTGGATATCTTAATTTTCATTTAATATAAAAGCCGTTATAATTGAAAAATAAAATCATGCAGATTGATAAAATAAGGAGTAAAATAAGCACATTCGACAGCATAGAAGCCCTCGCAGCACAATGGAAAAAAGACAATTTGACCATCGTTTTCACCAACGGGTGTTTCGATATATTGCATTATGGTCATTTACATTACTTAGCAGCGGCACGTGATTTGGGCGACCGTTTGGTCGTTGGACTTAATTCTGCGGCATCAGTCAGTCGTCTAAAAGGGGCGCATCGTCCACTGAATGATGAGTTGACGAGGCAATATACGCTTGCTGCTTTATCGTTTATAGATGCCATCGTTGTGTTTGAAGAGGATACGCCTATTGAGTTGATTAAACGGGTGAAACCGAATATATTGGTAAAAGGTGGGGATTATGCTTTAGACCAAATTGTCGGCGCAGATTTGGTCATCGAAAATGGGGGACAGGTAAAAAGTTTACCCTTTGTAGAAGGTTATTCAACAACAAATTTGGAACAAAAAATAAAAATGCCATGAAATAGTCATTAGCCCTTGCGGAATTACCCGTTTTTTCTGATGACAACTTAATTTAAAAAATGCAAATCGTTTCGCTGCATTCATTAACTTTGCGCCCTCTTCTGACGTATAAAATTGAAATCTGAATAATAAAATGAATTTTCTTTCAAAAACGACTGCTATAAATATGCACATTACACTCTTTGCCGCTTTATTGCTCAATTTATTTTCTTGCTCACTCGATAAAGTTTATAACAATCAGAATATTGAGACAGCACCTCCGTATCAACCAGTTATAGATACGATGATATTGCCATCTAAACCTGTAGATACTTTAAATGTTGAAAAATTAGCTAAAACGCCCCTTGACTCCAATAGCCGTGTTATTTATTTAACTTTTGATGATGGTCCCTTGACGCCAACGCCTTTTTTGACAGAGATTATTACTGAAAAACAAATAAAGATGTCGGCGTTTGCGGTGGGTATACACGCTCTCATGAATAAGGCTTTTATGCGTCACCTCGATGCAATGAAAAAGAGCCCTTTAATCGAAGTCTGCAATCACTCTTATTCACATGCTTATGGCAAATATCAAAATTTTTACTCGCGTCCACAAGCTGCGGCTCAAGACATCATCAACAATGAAGAAAAATTGGGGTTGCTGACAAGAATCGTGCGCATGCCCGGTCGTGATATTTGGGCAACAGACAGTATCAAACGTGGTTGGGCGCAAACAGGAGGTAAAACAGCAAAGATATTGCTTGAAAAAGGCTTTAAAATCTATGGCTGGGATATGGAATGGGAACATTATGGTAACTCTTTACCGAAACTTTCACCACAACAATTGGTCGCGCTCATTGATTCTATGTTTAAACGAAAAGCTACTTTTATACCCAATCATCTTGTTTTCTTGGGACATGATGAAATGTTGGCAAAAGAAAAAGGCAGACAAGATTTGCGTCAAATTATTGATATGCTGAAAGAACGGGGTTATATTTTTGAGTTTATCAGCTATTATCCAAGATAAAAATTTAATGTTTTAAAGATTGATATTAAAGATGTTAAGGCACCTCGTTTGTCTTAACATCTTTTTCTTTTTGACGCACATGCCCCCCTCAGTATAAATGATGAAAATTGCCAATGTACCATACATCAATAACCTACCTTTAAACCCACAAAATTAGCTGCCAAACACAGCGCAAGGCTCAAAAAAATATTGACAAAAGCCATAGCAAACTGACCACTGTGGAACAATGCCCATGTTTCATTTGAAAATGTCGAAAACGTCGAAAAACCGCCACAAAAACCAGTAGCGAACAATAAACGTTGCTGTTCAGATAGATTTCCTTTCAAAACAACGGCTGTCAATAGACCAATAATAAAGCATGCCAAAACGTTGGAGAGCATCGTCGCCCAAACATAATGGTAACCTAACTTATTGATAATTAAAGCAATAGCATAGCGAGTGATGCTTCCTAAACCTCCTCCGATGAAAACAGTTAAAAAATTCATATAGACTTGTATTTTTGAGTAAAAACGGAAATTCGCTATTAACGAGCTGTAAAGAAAAACAAAATGGTACTTTTGCGGCTTAAAATTTTATAAATCGTTTTTTTATGGCAGAGAATTTCGTTGATTACGTCAAAATAATGTTTCGTTCAGGCAAAGGTGGGGCAGGATCGTTGCACTTTTATCGTGGTAAATATATTCCTAAAGGAGGTCCCGATGGCGGCGACGGTGGACGTGGTGGCGACATCATACTGAGGGGTAACAAGCAAATGTGGACGTTACTGCATTTGAAATATCGAAAACACATATTCGCCAAAGATGGCGCAAATGGTGCGGGTGCACAAATGCACGGTGCCGATGCTGAAGACATTATCCTGGATGTGCCGCTCGGTACGGTTGCCAAAGACGCTGAAACGGGTGAAATCTTTTTTGAAATAACTGATGAGGGAGAACAGCGCATCCTTTACAAAGGTGGGCGTGGCGGTCTTGGTAATACGCATTTTAAAACGGCAACGCACCAAGCACCTCGGTATGCACAACCTGGCGAACCGGGTATTGAGTCGTGGGCTATTTTAGAATTGAAAATTTTGGCTGATGTTGGTTTAGTGGGCTTCCCAAATGCTGGAAAATCAACGCTTTTGGCGACTATCACTGCGGCAAAACCTGAGATTGCCGACTATCCTTTCACGACGATTGTACCGAATTTGGGCATCGTGGCATATCGTGATTATCGTTCATTTGTAATGGCTGATATTCCAGGCATTATTGAAGATGCGCACAAAGGGAAAGGGCTTGGGCACCGCTTTTTGAAGCATATTGAGCGCAATGCGACGCTTTTGTTCCTCATTCCTTGCGATACGGAGCGGGGTATTAAAGCAGAATACGCTATTTTATTGAATGAATTGGAGCAATTCAATGAAGAACTCCTACACAAACCACGTTTATTAGCAATTACCAAAACAGATATTTTGGGCGATGAAATGATGGAGATGGTGAAGCATGAAATACCCGAAGGTGTGGAATATGTCCTCATTTCTGCTGTCGCTCAAAAGGGTTTGGTCGAGTTAAAAGATGCTTTGTGGAAAAAAATTAATGACTGACGTAGGATGTACGATGTTGGATTTGCCAATAATTTCAGCATCGTACATCTGTCATATTGAGCAAGTTACATTCAATCTTACTGAGGGGTCCCGTGCAGGCGCATTATAGTCGCGTACGTATACAGATTTATCGGACAATCAACGGGATTTAAATCAGGCTGCAATGCACAGCATTTCTTTTAATGAATAATGGATAATGGATAGTTTAAAATATTATCCATTATCCATTATTCCTTATCCATTATTCCTTATCCATTATTTCCTATATCGTTTCTTTTGCGGCTTGAACCAACGCGACAAAACCTTCAGAATCTTGGGCAAAATAGCTGAAATGATTACTTGGCACTTCTATCAATTTGACCTTCGTTTGCAGCCCCGAGCTTTTGATAGACTCATTTGTGACCGCTAAATCATTGGATTTACCAAAAAACATATCAAAGACCAGTACACCATCGCGTTCTTTAAAAATATCTTTTACTTTTTGAATCAGGCCATACTCATCAGGGCGTTTTTCTTTCAATAAATCCGTATTCCCCATCACAATATGATAAGGCACATTGGCATCGGGGAGACTATTCAACGACTGTATGAGAGGAGAACTTGGACTCAATTGTTCCAAAGTAGTCGTTGCTTTGCCCAAGACTTTTCCCAACAATGAAATGGGCAATAAATAAGGTTGCAAAAATGCCGCCCCATTCAAACCCATCGTCAACCACGGACCAATTAGGTTTTTTACATCAGCGATTTCGGAGCCATTGTTTGGTGAACCCAACATGATGAGGTGCTTAACAAAATCCTTACCGCCTAATTTTTCAATAAAATAACGACTTATTAAACCGCCCATTGAATGTGCAATAATACTCAGATGCTTGTCTGTTCCTTTTTTCAAACCCACTTCTTCGAGTTTTTTTTGCAAATCTGCAGCCGATTCTTCAATTGTTGTACTCAAACTTTCGTAATCAAACGCCAAAATCAAATCGTAACGGTCTTCTAATAATGAGCCTTCACCCTCTTTTATGGAATGACAAACACAGCCTACTTTATCGTCATTTGTGCCAATAATGCCATGAATGAACAGCGCAATGTTTTTGGCTTCGGCAATTTTGGTTGTTAACAACGCCTTGTTGTCCACGTACTCAAAAGCGTCGGTTTTATCCGTTTCATCATATGTCACAAAGCGCAACTGCGGATACTCATACTTGCCGGTTAAAGGTTTTATTATTTTTTTGAAAAACATCTTTACAGATTTGCCCAATCCACGTGTCGTCGGCAATTCATTGGTCAATGTATGCACATCAATGACCCCCTCAGTATCCGATATGCCCAGAGGTATATACATGCCTGAAGCGGTATCAAAGCCTAATGCTAAAACGACTTCTTCATCTTTTTTAATACTTGAAACATTGATTTTCAATGGATTAGCTACTGAAACGGAGCCTACGACATTTTCCAATTCCAATACATCCATCGACGGAGAAGAACCCATTTCTTCCGCAAGGGTAGCCGATAATAGGTCTTTACCCCCCCTCAGTATTTTCATGTCTGGAATTGCTCTTTTAGCTTCATTGGTAGAAGAAAGACTGGCTTTTGCTTGAAAACCTGGGGGCGCTGTCATTGTAATTTTGCCCAAAGTTGACGTTTTAGCCGCCGAAACATCAGCCGCTTTCAAAGGGCAAATGATGTGAAAATCGCGATCAAAGGTCTGCCAATCTTGCATCGGTGTCGTATTCGCACGACCTATGCCACCTCGTGTTGCACCTGAACGTTCATCAAGCGGCAAGCCCTCTTGATTGTGGATGTAGGTGTCGATTTCATCTGTCGAAACAAAAATTTTGAAATATTCCGTCAATTCATTAACACTCCAGCTGAGGTATTCAGGCTGTACGGTCAATGGAATATTACGGTCATTTTCGTATTCAATCCAAGCCGTTTCACCTGGATTAATGAATTTTTTAGGCAAAAATTGATTAGAAATCATAAAATCAGAACCAAAATATACGGCACTGACCCACAGCGGTTTACTCCAATTATTTTTTATACTTATGCGCATATTCACCTCTGTATTTTCATTAGGCTGCCTAAAAATGCGTTCCGTTACAACTTTGCCATTGCCATCATAAAATGTAATTTCGACGGCATCATCGCCAATCGAAGTATTCGGATTGGCAATTTCTAAACGATTGCGCCAATTGGCAACCGAAGCCATTCGCCCTAAAAAAGCCGATGCAGCACTGGCATCATAACCTTTGACACGACGAAAAAGCGGCGTTGTATTATCTATTTTTGTCAAACGTAACATGCCATCCCATGCGCGAATGACGTAATCCGTATCTTTTTCATTGTCAACTAATTGTAATCCATCAATTCCTTTACCGAGCACTTTTTTTACAGCATCAACACCTTCTTTTTCACTGTCTTCTGAAAAAGCCACACGAACGGGGGGCAGGGTGACTTCACTCAATGTCGCTTTATATTGTTGATTTTTGTCCAACATTTCAAGACCCATTAATTTTGAAAAATTGGACACCACTTTTGACGTTGTAGTCGTTGTTCCATTCTCCAAAGTAAACGTTGCTCCCGCTACAGGAATGCCTTGCGCGCCACCGACATTAACAATCCACCCCTCAGTATTGTCGTTGCTAACGATGAAAGTACCACCTTTTAACTGCGTTTGCCCCATAAAAGACAGTTTAACAGCTTCATTATCCACATAAGCGTTCAACAAAGGTGTTTGTTCTTTCACGCGATTGCGACATTTGAGATTGATTCGATTGATGAGTTCTGCATAACTGATATTGCCGCTCGCCTGTTGGAGGGCTTCAACGAGTGAATAAGTGAAAACGCCACGTGGTTTTCCATTAATCGGATACTCTTTTGCTGTTTCATCATTTTTGGCGGCAGCAAAATGCACATGTCGTGCTGCGGGTGGTTGAAAATTGATATATTCTTTAAAACCAACATATTCGTCAACACCTCGCGGTGCGGTAGGGCAGGGGTCAGCCATACGCGCCTTAATTTCAAGGTCGCGGGTATTTGAACCTGAATGACAACAATCTGTTACCGCAAGGAAATGGACATTTTTGCCTTGGGTTGCTTTGTGAATGAGGTAGCCAATTTCTTTATCTGCCATATCACGCGTGCCAGGTTGCTTTAAACGGCTATCCCAACAGACAATCGTTTGGCTCATACCGTCAGGTTCGTCCCAAAACTCAGGCGGTGCTTTCATCTGTGCGCCATGTCCTGAATAGTAATAAACGCATATATCATCGTCTTTAGCAGTATCAAAATGCTTGAAACCATTGACAATTTCGAGCCGTTTTGCAGCTTCATCGAATAAACGTTTTTCATTGAAATTCAATTGATTGGCTGCACAAAAACTTTTGAGATACTCACTAAAAGCCATCGCATCGTTGACGCAACCGTTGAGTTTATGAGCAGGAATTGGATAGTTGTCAATAGCGACAATGAGGGCATAGACCGTTTTCATACTGGATTGTTTTTTAGTTTTTTTAGACGTTTTCATCGAAATAATTGTTTTAAAAAATGGTTTCCAAATGTAGCAAAATTTTATCAACTCATATACACCCCTCAGTATTTTCCAATAAAAAAAGCCCAATTGCAAGGCATTTGGGCTTTTTTATTGGAAAATGTGTCTATTTTATTAATATTGACAAAAATTACAGTTCTACAAATCCTGTAAATTCGTAAAATCCTGTAATCCTGTCTATTTATCTCCTTCTTCTTTTCCACCTTCAATGACTGCGGATAATTTACGGTCGCACAGCGCATCTTTTTTAGGTCTTAAAACGGATAAAGGGGCGGTTTTTACAGTCGCTTTACCTTTATAATGGATGATATGTGCGAGTTGTTCGGCTTGGTCAGGTGGATGATTCAGCACTTCCATAAAACTCTGGATGACCCATTCGAATGAATTAATATTGTCATTATAAACAATTAAAAACGCTGCTTCACCCGAACCAATGTCCGACAATTCATCTTGGAGGTCTATCTCAATATCCTCTTCAATGTCAATGTCTATGTCAACGTCTGAATAATATGGATTCATTTTTTAAGATTTTAAATACAATAGTAATGATTTTATGGGATACTGATTGAATGGATGTGGTAGATTTTCGCTAACTCTTTAACATTCACATAAAAAAAATCAATGGTCAAAATCAATTATAAAGATTCAAGTGCCTCACGTACAGTCGCAAAATTAGGTGTGTCACCTACGCTGGGCATAACTTCTGAATAACGAACGACCCCCTCAGTACTCTGACAAAAAAGTTCGTTGAAATAATTTTATGCAAAGGTGCGTAGCACCGAAACCGTTTATAGAAAAAGACAATTGATACAGAATT
>JAYTUQ010000129.1:0-8116 GCA_043744455.1 Saprospiraceae bacterium
GATTGCTCAAATTGACAATAATTCAACAGATAATTGTGGCATTTCAGTACGGACTTTATCAAAAACCGCCTTCGATTGTATCAATTTAGGCATAAATACTGTCATTTTTACGGCAACAGATGCGTCTGGGAATTCCGCTACTTGTTCCGCAACCGTGACTATTGAAGACAAAATAGCCCCCATAATTACTTGTCCCGCCAATATTCTCATCAAGCTCAATTCAGGTGAATGTAAAAGGATTTTAAATTTTGCTGCAACAGCAACCGACAATTGTACGGCATCGCCAACCATTACGCAATTAGCAGGCATACAATCAGGTCAAGCATTTGGCATAGGCATATTCAATACAGGTTTCAAAGCGACGGATGCTTCGGGTAATACGACTTCATGCGTATTGAGTATCACCGTAAACGAAAATACGCCCACTGGTACGATGCTGTGTATCGGTCAAGTAAATGTGACACTTAATGAAAACTGTTCTACGAAAATTTTGCCCGAGTTCTTGCTTTTGGGCAATTATTATGGCTGTTTTGACAATTATAAAGTTCGATTGCAAACCTTAGGCGGCATTGTTTTAAACTCTGATACGTTAACAAGCCTTTATATTGGTACAACGCTAAGAGCTATTGTTACGGATCAAGCTACGGGCAACAGTTGCGCAAGTGATGTAAAAATATTTGATTTGACAGCACCAAAAATTCAAGCCCCACCTACTATAGCTGTTACTTGCGATAACGTGTCTATGAATGGTTCACCCGATACAAGCATAAGTGGCAAACCCATCATTCTTAAAGAATGTTCTGCTGCGACATCAATGAGTTACAATGATAAATTTTTTGATATAACTTGTGGTGCGTTAGTTACCGCACCACCAACGGGCTTTCCGAATGATTTATATTTCGACCTTGTATTAGCGCGAACATCCAAACGTATTATCGTTCGAACATTCTATGTTTCAGACATATTTAACAACACGTCCTCAACACGTCAAGTTATTTACATACAAACCAGACAGATTTTTGAAGTGACAACACCGAGCAGTTTGGAATTTTCATGCCGTGAACGGCGGGTTGAACCGACCGATACGGTTATTAATGGTGTTACAATTCTCGGCTCTGGCTTTCCTTCGTTAACGGGTCGTTATAGTTTATTGGATGGGTTCTGTCCGCTCAAAGCCGATTATACCGACGTGCGTACAGAAAATCCACAAAACAATAGTTTTACCATTAAACGAACATGGATTTTAATCAATACTTGTACCAATGACGCGAAATCGTGGGTACAAAATATCACTGTTCGTGATGCGCCGCCATCTCTTTTGCTGTTGCAAAACCCAATCCTGCAAATACCAATCGGCGGCGTCTTAACCGTAACAGCCCAAGATTTAATTAGCAATTTGACAGATGCGTGTACGCCTAATGATAGGATGATTTATGGATTGCGATTGGTAGGTGGTCCAGGTTCAGGTTTTCCAAGCCGAACAAGTTACATATTCGATTGTAACCAAAAAGGAGCTTATAATATTGAAGTTTGGGTAAAAGATGAAGGTGGGTATGTCGTTATGAGAACAACTTCTTTTACTGTTAAGGATGATTTGAATCATTGTCCAACTATAAAAGGTCTTATCCTTCGGGAGGATATGTTGGAAGTGCCCGCCAATATCATACTAACAAACACTTCTAATGATTCATTAAACGGCACAACAGGTTCGAGTTATTTTTTCAAAAATTTGTTGGCTAACTACCGCTATCGTGTGATGCCATCACGCCCTAATACCGATTGGCTCAGTGGTGTCACTATGTTTGATGTCGCTTTGATGAGCCGTCATTTGCTCGGCATTACACCGCTTCCGACTGCTTATCGTCTTATTGGGGCAGATGTCAACCGCAATGGTGAAGTGGACGCAGCCGATATGCTACTGATACAACGCCTTATTTTACACATAACACCTGTGTTTCCGAATAATAATTCATGGCGTTTTGTCGTCAAAAGTTATACTTTCAATGACCCAACTAACCCTTTTGCTTTCGATTTCCCTGAAACACTGATTATCCCAAGCCTAACCACTTCTATAGAAAAGGGTGACTTTGTCGCCATAAAAACGGGCGATGTCAACTTGTCAGCAGGTTCAGTTGTTATTCGGGGCAGCTTAAAACCCTTCAATCTGATGGTTGATGATATTGTTTTAGAAAAAAACAAGACGTATGAGATTCCGATAAAAATATCGCCCTATCAAAAGGACTTTAACGGTGGCAACCTTTCAGCTCTTCAGTTTTCCTTGAATATTGCTAAAAATGTTGCTCAAATAGACCATACGATAAAAGGAGATTTGCCCAATTGTACGGAAAACAATGTCGCTGTTTTCAAAAATGAGGGCATCATTTCTGCCGCGTGGTATCGCAATCCTTCTCAAAAATTCATTGAAACGGATACGTTTATCCTCTTCAATTTGACGATAAAAACTTTGGAAAACACTCATTTAAGTCAAATTTTAAGCATAAACCCGACTTTTACTGAGGGGGTCGCTTTTGATGAAAACGGGAATGGCGCAACCGTCAAATTGTCTTTTGGCAATACATTAAAACCGTCTGAAAAGCCGACCTTATTGCCAAGCCGACCCAATCCATTTAGCGATGAAACAACCATTTCATTCTTATTGCCAGAAACAGGTTTTGCGAAAGTAATAATATGCGATTTGTTGGGTAAAACGTTGATGACAACAGAAAAAGAGTTTACAAAAGGCTTAAATGAAGTTGTTTTTAGTTCAAAAAATACTCCCTCAGTATCGAGCGGCATTTTGATTGTCCGTTTGCAAACGGCTAATGATTTGTTAGAGCAGAAAATTGTTTTGAGCCGTTAAATAGGTGTTTTTAAAACAGACAAAAGCCTTCTCGAAACTAATCCGAGAAGGCTTTTTTTAGTGTAAACAAATAGCTATGTGTCCTATGTGAAACCACCTATTTGCCTATGCGACAAAATGAATAAATAATTATTATGCATAACATAAACACTTGATAATCAATAACTATTGAGAAATACCGTTTTGTACCCAATTGGAAACGTCTTAATTCCTAAATTCGTAAATTCGTAAAATCCCAGAATTCGAGGAACATCTATTGCAATATCAAAGTCGTCGTTTGTACACGCCTTATCGTAAAAATGCCATAGCCGTTTTTGATATTGGTGTGCAAAATAACAGGTTCTGTAAAAAACGGATTGTCGGTAGCAGAATTTGCCAAATCCAATGTTTTTAAAAATAAAACAAAGTCTTTATTCACCGAACGAACGCGCACCGTCACGCGGTCACCTGCTTTGGGCGTACTCCTAATACTATTGCCTGTTGGCGGGAAAAAAGTGATGTTCGGTCTTGACCAAAAACGCCAAACATAGTTTTTGCCATTAAAAGTACGGTCTGACAAGAAGTCATCTTCCATCGTGGGGTCAATGTAGCGCAACGAACCCGTTCCTATATAGGTCTTGTTGTTGCTGCTGTCTCGTGCAATCAAATAACTGCGCGAATTGGATTGATTGACCGATTCGATGGCATAATAATTTTCATCATCGGCATTGTCTTGTAGTTCAAGTGTCAATTCATCACCCTTGTCAGGCGAGCTAAAAGGGTCAAATGGGTCGCTGTGAACAGCGGCATCAGCGCGAAATGTACCCCTCAGTATTTTGAACCCATTTTGTACTTTTTGACTCGCTTCTACCGTTGCAAAACTGGGTGCAGAGATGCGAATCGAATAAGTCACACCTGCCAACGTATCCAATTTAAACAACCCTTTTGCATAGTGATAACCCTTATTAAAATATGGAATTGTGCCTAATAATTGCCCATTTTTTAACAATTCAACCTTTGTATTGGGTACAGTGTCGTAATATTCATTTACAGACTTGACAGTGTCCTTACCATTCCAATATGAATAAGTTTGATTAAAATTGGCTTTGGTTTGATCTAAAACGCCCTTGCTTTTACTCACAAAAATGACCAATGAGTCACTACCAGCCGTCCAATCGGCGCGGACAACAAGGCGCGAGGTATGTGGTGGAATATCGATTTCAACGAGCGGTGAAAACTTGTTTTCGTTGCAAGACGAAAAGATTAAAATTCCTAAAAAGGATATGCAAAAAATGATATTTTTCATGATGTTATTGTTATTTTTTTGACCTATAATCAAAATTTAAAATTATAAGAAATTGATGGCACAGGCACAGGAATTAAACTCAAAACCCGATAAGCGGGTAAATATGTTTGCGTTGCTTCATCATACTTTGTGCCTTTGAACATAGCAAACGGATTGGCACGTCCATAGACATTATAACAACCTAAAACCCATGTGCGGGTATGGCTTTTCTTCTTTTTTGACCATTCTAAACTCATATCCAACCGATGATAAGCGGGCATACGATAGGCATTTCGTTCCCCAATTGTAGCGACTTCAATCGTTTGTTTATAATAGTCATTCATAGGTTGACCCGTGTTTGGTAAGCGGAATTGATTGGTATAAAGCGTCAAAGCATTGCCTGTGCCGTATTGCCACGCCGCATTCACACTCAAACGGTTCGTGAATTTATGCGATACAATCAGTTTAAAGTCGTGCCGACGGTCATATTTATAAGGAAACTCTAAGCCACCGTTCAAATCATTGAATTGGCGCAGATTTTTAGACCATGTATAACTCACCCAACCTGTCGTATTACCTTCTTTTTTTTGAACAAAAAACTCCAAACCATACGCTTTGCCATCGCCTTGTGTCACTTTTTCTTGCCAATTGTTTTGAACGCCAAAAAACGATGCACCTTCTTTGAGCGACAACACATTTTGCATGTCTTTGTAATACCCTTCGATACTGACTTCGTAATCTTCTCGCCATGTTTTAGCCGCACCCGCCGCTACTTGCCATGATTTTTGAGGCACAATCCGCTTCGTAGAAGGTGTCCACAAATCGGTTGGCAAACCAACGCCTTCGTTTGTCAGCAAATTGACATTCTGTTGCATCGAAGCAAATGAGGCTTTCAAAGCAATATCGAAAGGCAAACGATAACTCACGCCAACACGTGGTTGCAATGAGCCAAACCAGACCCCCTCAGTATAAATGCCGCCATAATGCAAACCAACATTCGCTTTGAACTTCCCGTAACTCAATTCGTCTTCGACATAGACATAAGGCTCGTGCGCAAAAGTATTGCTCGTGCCCAAAGTCGTATCGGCATTAAAATTATCAATTTTTGCCTTAAAATTGAACGCGCCAGGCGAGTAAGTATGGTAAGTATTGCTCACACCCATACGCACACGATGCTTAGGATTGGGCAAATAATCCAAATCAAAACGACCTGACCAATCCTTGATGCCTGAAAAATATTTACCATTGGCATTTTCAATAGATGTGTCTTGTTTGATTTCATAACCCGCCAATGTATTGAATTGATACCGGGTATATGCGACCGTAGTATTGGCAAATAACTTCCTGTTAATCAACCAGTTCCAACGCAACGCGCCTGTTGTATTACCGAAATCAATGCCGCCTTTGGTGCGTTCATAATCACTCGGTCTTTGCCGATTGGGCAATGTATAATCCACCTTAAATACGTCCCCATTATTGAAAGCACTCAAATAAAGGCGGTGTTTTTCGTTGATTTTCCAATTGACTTTGGCATTTAAATCGTAGAAATACAAGTTAAAATCAAAGCTACCATCGGGCTCTTCTTGCTTAAAAGCTTTCTTAACAATTGGACGCGCCAAAACATCGTAATATGTCCGCCTTGCTGCTACCATAAACGATATTTTGTCTTTCAAAATCGGCCCTTCGAGCATCAATCGAGAGGTCAAAATACCGATGCCGCCTTCGCCATGAAATTTCTGCATATTGCCATCTTTCATGTCTATTTCAAGGACAGACGACAAACGCCCACCAAAACGCGCGGGAAATCCACCTTTGGTCAATGAGACATTTTTGATTGCATCGCCATTGAAAACGGAAAATAAACCGCCTAAATGCGAGACATTATAAATCGGCACACCGTCTAATATGACGAGGTTTTGGTCAGGACTACCGCCGCGTACAATCAACGCATTTTGCCCTTCCCCACCCGATTGCACACCAGGGAGAAACTGCAAGGCTTTCAAAACGTCCACCTCACCCAAAAGCATTGGAATTTTTTTGATTTGAGCAATTGGTACAGTGATTTTTGACATTTGCACACGTTCCTCAATGCGGTCTTGTCGTTTGGCATTGACCTCAAAAGCTTCGAGTTCAGCCGCTGTTTTCAAGAGGAAATTGATTGTTGTGTCACGTTTTAGGTTAATTTTCAACTGTTGCGTTTCATAACCGACAAAGCTGATGGTCAATGTTTTTTCGCCACGCGGCAACGTCAGACTGTAGAAACCATAGTTGTTGGTAACCACACCTTGCTTTGAACCTGTATCGTAAATGGTAGCAGAAATGAGTTTTTCTTTTGACGAAGCGTCTTCGACATAGCCATTAAGCGTAAAAGTCGCTTGTGCATGGAGACAAAAAGGAAAGAAAATTAACAGCATGACGAACACGTCACGGCAGAAGTGGGTATTTTTGTTTTGCATTAAAAAATTTTGTAAAAGATTGTTGCATGAATAAGGTTTAAGGTTCAAACGAATGATATTGTGAAAACGTTGTTGTATTAACAAAAATTAATGCTTAATATCACCCCCTCAGTATAAACACCAAAAAAACCTCATTTTTAGTCCACTAAGTAGGAAACATCAATTAATATATCGCCCACTTGTTTGTACGGTACAAATCTTGCGAACAATTCCTCTTTATACCATTGTATTTGCTTTGTTTTTTTGTACAATTGCCTTGTGTTGATGGGCTTTATAGGCATATTGAAGCATGTCCTCACCAGATTGCCAAATAGAAAAAGTGGCTTGAAAACGAGCTGGTAACTCGCCTACCCCAATCGCAAAAATTAACCCTTTGTGCGCACTCAAATTCTGACTCACTTCTGGCACGTCACGCCAAAAACGGAGCATTTCTTTCCATTTTATGGTCGCTCTTGTTATGACTGCTACGGGCAGAGATTTGTCGTGTGCTGCACCCATTTTAAAAGGATTTGCACCGCCCCACGTACCATGAGCCATCGTATTTTTTAAGTAAATTGTTTGTTTTTGCTGCGCTTTTGACTCATACTTCTTAAAAACTTGATTGTTTTCAAAAAAGGCTTGGGCACTCGCTTCATCCGCCCAAACTACTATCATACAGTAACGCGAAAAATTAGGTTTGATACCAAAACCATTTTCTGAATTAGGACTACACAACATTTTCTTTTCAGACGATTATGAAACGGAATTTGAACATATTTTTCATAAAAAAATCATGTCCGATGACCCAACCATTTACATCAATATCACGAGCAAAATGGAAAAACGACAAGCACCCGAAGGCAGCGAAAATTGGTTTGTGATGGTCAATGCGCCGCACAATCAAGGGCAGGATTGGGACAGTCTCATCGCTCAATGTCGTTCAAATGTCTTGAAAAAGCTCTCAAAAATGCTAAAAACCGACGTTTCTCAACTGATAAAAACAGAAGCGATACTCGATCCCCTCTCGATTGAAAGCAAGACTTCAAGTTACACTGGCAGTTTATACGGTACCAGTAGCAACAGTAAAATGGCTGCTTTTCTGCGACATCCCAATTTCAAATCATCCATAAAAGGACTCTATTTTGTGGGTGGCAGCGTACACCCGGGCGGTGGCATTCCGTTGTGTTTGAAAAGTGCCAAAATCGTCGCTTCAATGATTTCTGAAGATACAAATTAAACGACGATGCAAACGATATTAAAAAAAATTACCCCCCTCAGTATCAGCGTCTTTTTAGCCTTGCTTTTTCATGTCAACGGCATGATAGGTATGGGCGGCAGTAAAAAAGATTGGTTTGTTGCCATGACCCCCGTCAATTTGCTGTGTATGCTTGTTTTATTGATTTATACTGAGGGGTTTAAAACTAAACGACTATGGACTGAAAGTCCATAGGTTTGACAAGCGAATGAAATTCGCAGTTTCGGTTAGAAACCGACTGAAAGAACCCAACTTTAAGTTGAGTTTATTCAAGAATAAAATTCTCATCCCCGTTTGGATGG
>JAYTUQ010000130.1:0-29434 GCA_043744455.1 Saprospiraceae bacterium
CGCTAACGTCATAGGTGGCAATCAACTCATTGCAGATAAAGAAAATCGCCGTTATCAAGTTGTAACGATTGGTTGGGAAGGCAATAAGTTTGTACACGACTGCCCTATGCACTTCGATATTATTAACGGAAAAGTCTGGGTGCAACAAAATATGACGGAGTGGGAAGTCGGTGAAATGTTAGAAGAACGTGGTGTCTCAAAACAAGACATAGTCGTCGGTTTTCTGCCACCTGAACTTAGAGAATACTCCAAATATGCAATGGCATAAAATAGCGTTTTGGTATTCTCGCTTGCCCGCCTCTCCAGAGGTGCAACATACTATAAAGCCCGTCTTCAGAAGTAACAGGCATTTAGATAAAAGGTCAGACTCTTTTTAAAACCACAAATGCGCTCAAACAGAGATTCGTTTGAGCGCATTTATGATTTTATACTGAGGGGGGTGCGATAGTACAAAAATCTACTTTACTGCGTTATTTTCTTAAAAAGATACAAAAGCGGTCATATTTAAGGGGAAAATATGTTTTTCGAAGTTTGTTGTATTGAATATTTGGCTTAAATTTGTTAGAAATTCTAAGACCTGCTGGCACAACATTTGACACTCGCTCGTGAGCGTTTCCAAACGCGACACATACTATAAAGCACGTCTTCAGACGTAACAGACATTTAGATAAAAAGATTAGTCACTTTACAAAAGCACAAATGCGCTCAAACAGAAGATTCGTTTGAGCGCATTTGTGCTTTTATACTGAGGGGTATCAACTTTTAAAGCATTGCACCAAACTCATATCTGAAAGACGCATAAAAACAAAATCTTTGAATTTTTAACATTTGACAATCAAAGAGTAAATCCTATCTTTGTAAAAAAGAAAACACAAGTATTTTAATCTTTACAATTTCTAAAAAATAAAGACATGGAAGCCGTTTTGAATAAACCTTTTAATAAAGCTCAAATAGAGTTAATCCAACTTCTTGCGCAAGATTTAGAAACGGAAGAGTTGGCAGAATTGCGAAAATTATTAGTCGCATTTCGATTTAACTTAGTGGAGCAACGTGCAGAACGCATCGCTCAAGCAAAAGGTTGGACAGAAGAGCAAGTAAACCAAATGTCACAAGAACACAACAGAATACCTTATAAAGCCAAGCAAAAAGCCGATTCTGAAAACAAACGCACCGATAAATATTGATATGAAAATCGTTTTAGACACCAATGTATTACTCAATAGTTTTCTAAAAATATCGAAAAACTATTGGATTTGGAAAGCTTTGGAATCACAGCAACTAACATTATGTGTCACCACAGATATTTTATTAGAATATGAAGAAATTATCACGCAACGCTATGAAGACGATGTATTAGCAAGTTCTGTTTTAGATGCCCTACAAGTAATGCCTAATATTATTTATGTCCGAAAAAACATTTTCTTTCGCCTCATTCCGCAAGACCAAGATGATGAAAAATTTGCTGATTGTGCGATAGCAGTAAGCGCAGATTATTTAGTTACCAATGACCATCATTTCAATCCACTTAAAAAACTGCCTTTTCCCGTTCTGAAAATTGTAAATGAAGATGAATTCCGCACGGTATTCGAGACTTTTTATGGGGTGAAAGTATGATGATATTTCAAAACCACAAATGCGCTCAAACAGAAAGATTGTTTGAGCGCATTTGTGGTTTTATACTGTTGAGGAACGAAATCCCGATTCCTTCGGGAAGGGAGTCCTATTCTCATTATAAATGACACATAAACAGAAATGAAATCTATTGAAAATATCACCCAAAAAGTATAGTTTTGCATAAAAAAAGACATGGAATACGTATTTCCCAATTTTCCGCGCATCGTTGTCAGTCAAGATATTTGTATGGGTAAACCGCGTATAAAAGGAACACGCATACCCATCAGTTCCGTTTTAGCATATTTAGCAGGCGGCATGACCATCAGCGATTTTTTAAAGGAATTTCATTGGTTAGAACAAGAGGATGTGACACAAGCCCTTGCCTTTTCTGTTAGTGTACTGAATGACCGTATTATTCCTTTTGAAAAAGCAGCCTAATGACATTTCTATTAGATGAAAACTTGCCACCCTCTTTAGCAGAAAGATTAAAGTCTATTGGTTATGAGGCACGTCACGTTATTGAAATTGGTTATAACAATACACCAGATTTTAAGATAACGGCTTTCGCTGCATCGACGGGCGAAATCATCATTACACATGATACTGACTTCGGAACGATTCTCGCCTTGACGGGTACAAACAAACCCTCTGTTATTTTATTTCGATGGGAACTTATCAATACTCATAATCTTTTTCAATTTCTTGAAGAATATTTACCACAACTTGAAAAAGACTTAAATAAAGGCAGTCTAATCGTTGTTGACTACAACAAAATCAGAATTCGACCGCTGCCTTTTGAAAAAAAGTCTTAAAGTCATATAAACGAACACCCCCGCTGGAATAAGGTTTGACGCTCGCTCGTGAGCGTCTCCAAACGCGACACATACTATCAAGCACGTCTTCAGACGTAACAAGCATTGAGATAAAAAGGTCACGCACTTTTCAAAAGCACAAATGCGCTCAAACAATCTTTCTGTTTGAGCGCATTTGTGCTTTTTTACTGAGGGGGTGTCAAATGGATAATTTACGAGAAATAATAACCGTCTAATTTTTTAAAATTTCGACCAATCTATCAATAACAGAATCAAAATATCCTTGTTTTAGGTTTCCAGCTTTACGGAGAATAATATTTTTATCAGCTGTAAAAATCCTTGTGGGACGTATGTAACTAATGCTCAACAATTTGCCATGACTGAAATCAGAATCACTTAATAATATAGCATTTGGGTCAGATGAAGTTTGACTCGTAATTTGACATAAAATGATGTCATCTCCTTGAATCTCTGCTAATACTAAAGCAGGTCGCCTTTTACTCGAACTCAAATCGGAGAAAGGAAAAGGAACAACAACGATATCTCCTTTTATAAATTTTCCCATGCTTTATCTTCTGCTTCGGTTAACCAATCTTTTGCTAATGTATTTTCACTTGCAAAATGCGTCAAAGTTACATTATCATCAGATTTACGGACGTTTTCTTTTAATAAATAAGTAAACAAGGACTGTTTCTCTTTTATTGGTAATTGACGTATCAATTCCAATAGTTGATTATATTTTAAAGGTAAAAAAAGTTGAGCATCCATTTTTAGAATTTTTACAAATTTACACCTTTCTTTTTCATAAAGAAATAGCGCTACTATTAAATTGAAAAATTGCTTGTTATTATCCGTTGGCGCAAGGTTTGACGTTCGGCTTGTATGCGTCTCCAGACGCGATACATACGATTCAGCCCGTCATCAGGCGTAACAGGCATTTAGATAAAAAGGTCGGTCATTTTATAAAACAAAAAAAATGCGCTCAAACAGAAGAATTGTTTGAGCGCATTTGTGATTTTTTACTGAGAGGGGTACTTTTATTTAACAGTCATAAACATTTGACTATTACATTTTCTCAAGTCTTAAAACTGCATAAGATAAAGTGCTAAAAACACACCGAAATGAATAAAATATGGGGCAGCAAAAAGAAATTTTATAAATTTACAGCATGAAACAAAGACTTTATTTAGATACTTCTGTGTTTGGCGGGTATTTCGACGTTGAGTTTGCAGAATTTACGGTGCCACTGTTTAAAAGAATAGAAAATGAAGAATTTATTGTTCTTTTTTCGACAGTCACTCAAGATGAACTTGAAAATGCCCCTATAAAGGTAAAAGAATTGGTGCAAGGTTTAAAAGTGAAAAGTACTGATTTTTTAGAAATAACAGATGAGGCAGTTGATTTAGCAACAGAATACATTACAGGGAAAGTTGTTGGTAGAATTAAAGGTTACAATTCAATCAACATAAAAAATGGCTATAAACAATTAGAAATTCGTTCACCAAGAGATTTTTTAAAATATGAAGAAGATTGAAAAACAATTTGATGCTGTGGCATTTATGCGTCAACAAAGAGATAAATTAAGTGAAAAGTTATCTGAAATGACAAAAACAGAAATAGTTGAGTATTTCAGAAAGAAAAAATTAGAATCACAAGTAAAGCCTTGTGCCTAAATGCTCGCTTGTGAGCTTCTCCAGACGCGACACTTACGATTCAGCCCGTCATCAGGCGTAACAGGCATTTAGATAAAAAGGTCAGACACTTTCAAAATCAAATTGGTGCGTGATAAAACAATGATGCCACCAACTAACAAAACTGCGCCCACAATGGGGCCCCATTGGATAGGATTTTTCTTTTCTTTTGAAATTTCAATTGGACCTAAGTCAACGACTTTTTCTTTTGTGACAAGAGTAAACCCCGTGTAAGCCATCATAATGATGCCGAGGACAAGTAAATTGATTTGTATTACTACTTTTTTTATTGACATTGACCAAGTATAAACCAAAAGAGTATGAATAGCAATATGGTACCAAAACAGCCACCGCCTAATTTTTTCGCACCATAACCTGCCAGTAAACCTCTAAATAAATTATTCATAATATTGAGTTTATTAAATTAAAGTGAAATTGATGTATGTACATAAATAAAAATGGAAACTAGTAGGGAAAAGTACATTGCTTACTAAAATATTGATACCACAGCATTTATGACTTTTTGTCAAAAAAATATTCCACTGAAAGTGCAACACATAAGCCTATGACAGAACCGAAAAGACCGTCTTGTGGGAAATGTTGCGCCAAATAAACTCTTGAAACGCCGACTAAGAAAGCGGTTAAAAACAAGACGATTTGCACACTTTTGTATCGGGAAAATTGAAAAGCAAGCAAACCCCACAGCGCAAAAGCACTCGCAGTGTGACCCGACGGAAAACTCGTCGCGCCTTTATTTAATTCTGTGCCAATCACATAGTTAAACGAGTTGCTCAAACCCATATCTTCTAAAATACTGGCAGGACGTGGCGAGGCAAATGTTTCTTTTAAAAGGAAGGTGATGATAAGAATGATAAGACCTGTAACAGCTATTTTGACTGTATTTTGCTTGTTTTTTTTAAAAAAATAGAAAAAAAGAGCGACTATGATATACGGAAATGCTTCGCCCAACATAGTCCAATATGAAAAAAAATAATCTCCTAACTTGGTGCGGTGTGCGCTAAAATAAAGCGTTGCTTCCAATAGCGGTTTATTCAAAGTATTGAAGAATACAACAAAAAAACTAAAAATATATAAACCTAAAAAAAGGCTATTTTTTTCTATTATTTTGAGCATACTGGACGTTCAATTTAAGCACTCGTCTTCGAAAATCGTTTTTTGATATTGAAAAATGAGATAATTTTTTTTGCGTATTTATCAAATACTGCTGGAGATAATTTATAATCATTGACTGCTCTAAAAGTTAAAATGATAGCGATTGGAATGAGAATAACAATTGGCACCCACGCAGCAGTAACAGGCGAAATTGAACCTGCGTCTTTTAAGTTTTTTCCATAAATCATTGAAATCATAAAAACCATAAAAAAGACAATGGCAACCAAAATAGGATAGCCAAACCCGCCTTTTTGAACAATCGCCCCCATAGGTGCGCCTATGAATAGAAAAACAAAACAGACAATCGCATAGGTGAACTTCAAATTAAATTCATACACATACTTGTCACGTGATTCAGTTACTAATTTAAACTGCCTAAGGGTATTTTCAATTTGAGTTTTTACATTTTGTACTTGCGTTTCTGCTCGTGTTAAAAAGCCTTGTATTTGATATTTCGGTAAGGATGTATCTGCAAAAATGTCATAGAAATTAGGTTTCAAATATTTGTTGACAAAAGTGTCTTTTGGTGCAGTTGTCAAAGAGGTTCCACTGTAAGGTGTTCCTTCCAAAGCCTTTTGACTGAAAGAATCCAAAGTGGCTTGTGCTTTTGTCAATTTATCAGTCTTTAGCTGGGCTGTTTTATTCGGAGATACTGAGGGGGGGGATTGACTTTGAACGGCTTCAATATTTTTTATTATTGTCGACTCTGTTTGATGATTTGTCTGCAGTTTGTTACGCCACGGCGTAAAATTGGTTTGAAGCCCCCTTAACAAATCTGTACCGTACGTATAATTAACACGCTGAATTGAGTCCATCGCTCTAAAAAGCTCTCGGCTTGACAGCATTTTTTGATTGTTTTTAAACAAACCTTCATCTGTTTTACGCCTATCGAATTCAGACAAATCAAAATACTTTTGCCAGGATTTAAATTTGACACGCACAAAGGGATAGTTTTTAGCATTACTGCCATTTTGCCCCGTTGTCTCTTGATATTGAATGCCATCGTATAGGTTCATAACGATAAACTGCTTATCTTTTGTGGTCATCATCTCACCCGTTTTGGCAGAGGTTTGGTTGACGAGGTTGGCATTATAGTTTTTGTTTCCGTAAATCAACACGTTTTCGATACTTGTGCCGTCTGTTCCTTTTTTACCGATACGCAAAGTATATTCTTGAAATTCATCATTGAAAACACCCGCTTGAAAAGAAACGGTTGGTTTTGATTTCCGAATATCATAAAAACGAGAGTAAAACTTCAAGTTTGCCCAAGGAATGAGGACTTCTGATGTGAAAAATGAAAAAAAGGTTATTAATCCAACGACCATCATCAAAGGACGCATCACGCGAAAAAGAGAAACACCTGCGGATTTAAAACTCGATAATTCATATCGTTCTGCCAAATTGCCCATCACCATCACCGTCGAAATCAATACACCAATCGGTAAAGCCTGTGGTACAAGAACGATTGTTAGATAAAAAAGCAGTTCCATTAATTCTAAAATACCCAGACCTTTGCCCATCATCTCATCAATGTATAGCCACAAAAAGTGCATCATCAACACGAACAACGCAATGCCGAACGAGACAAAAAACGGTGGTATAAAGGACTTTACTAAGTATTTATCAAGGATTTTTATCATTGTCAATCTTTAAAAATTGGGCGAAATTAACCTAAATTTAAACGTTTCAAAATTAGTTTTATGGTAAAAAGGGTAGAACTAAGATTTACTAAATTTTTATAATTCAGTACATCTGGATTTTTATCCAATGACTTCTTGCATAAAATTGTTGTCAACACCGCTTTCTAAAACATGATTTGGAGAAAACCATTGCGGATAAAACCCTTTTTGTTTCAAATAAATATCTTGAATAAAATCCGCTTGTTGTTCTGCATTTAAGTCAAAAAAAGAGCCTTGAAACCACCCCGCAGTAAAAGTGTAATTATAACCTGCCGCCATATTCTGTGCAGCTAAGGCTGCTGCAATGTAACCTGCACCAAACTGTTGATATTGCCAAATATGTGTCAATTCATGGACGAAAACATCTGCTTGAACGGGTCGCCAAGAGTTAATGGTATTAAACGTGACATAAGCATGAGCAAAACCGCGCCGCACAGGTAAGGAACGTTTGTCGTGCATAACCAATTTAAAATCAAGGGTATTGCCAAATACTTCCCGACCTCTTTGTATTTCGATGGCTGTCAATAGGCGTGAATGAGGTGAAAAGAGATTGGATAGTATTTCAAAAATATCAAAGAAAAAAAGTAAATCCGCCAATAAAAGTGCCGCCACTTTCATTTTTACTGAGGGGGGGTATATTTTATAAAAACGATGATTGTAAAACGTCAAAAGTCGCCTCACACGATGGGGCGTTTGCTTAAAACTAAACAAAATTCTTAGAAATAGCCAACGTAATTTTAATAGGAAAAGGTAAGACATTATTTATAATGTTAAACCACGATAAAGCCGTTTCAAAGGTAACGGACATTGGGCAATGTGATATAAAATGGCAATCGCATCATCACTATCATAATCCCTTAAAATCCAAGTTGCATCTTCTTGTCTTGAATAAACCGATACATGTTTGCGGTCTTGATGTATTAACACATACTCTTTAAAGGTTTCCAAAGTGCGATACATTTCAAATTTTATAGTTTTATCATAGTTTTTTGTAGAGTCAGAAAGGACTTCTACAATCAAAATGGGATTTGTAATGGTGTCTTTTCGGTTGTTATAATATTCAGGTTTTTCACAAACGACAAGGGCATCGGGGTAGACAACTTTGTCATATTCTTCAATCCTAATCTTAGTATCGCTGCTATTAACAAAATAATTTAATTCTTCTTTTTCAATGAAAACATTGAGTAATGTAACGCTTTTAGAAGCGATATTGTCGTGATTGAATGTTCCTCCTGCCATTTTAACAATGATTCCGTTGTGGTATTCGTTTTTTTCAAATGATTTTTCTTCTGCTTTAAAGTAATCTTCAAGCGACTTGCGGCGCGGTTCTGCTGGCTTTTTTTTAGGCTTTATAGCGGATTGAACTTCTGACATAATATTATTATTTTCTACAAAATTACTCTAAAAAAGGCCTTTTTCCAAATCAAATTCAAATTATACAGTCTGTGTTCCATTACCATCACTTAAAACGAATCGCTTTTACAGGAGAAATGGACAAAACCATAAAGGTTGGCAATATCAAAAATAACGTTGTAATGATTAGTGTACCAATATTTAAGACCAAAATAGTCCAAAAATCAAACTGAATAGGGGCGTAGCTGAGGTAATAATCCACTTCAGATAAACGTATAAATTTGAACTTTTGCTCCAACCAACACAAACCCAACCCGATGACATTGCCAATCGTTAAGCCTGTCACTATGATGATAGCGCCGTAGTAAAGGAAAATACGCTGTATCCGCCCATTGGTTGTGCCGAGAGATTTGAGTGTGCCAATCATATTTGTACGTTCCAAAATCAAAATGAGCAAAGCAGTGACCATATTAATGATGGAAACGATGAGCATTAGAATCAAAATCACTTCCTCATTGACATCTTGAAGGTCAAGCCAATCAAAAATGGCGGGTTCTTCTTGTCGTATCGTTTGTGCGTTAAACTCGTTGCTAATGACCTCATTATAAATATAGTCATTTATACTTTTAAGGTCTTTCAAATCGTCTGTAAAGACTTCGTAGCCTGCAATATAATTATCCGCCCAACCCAACAGTTTTTGGATGTGGGCAATATCCACAAGGGCAAATTTTTTGTCATATTCTTCCAATCCTGTTTTATAAATGCCGCAAACCTCAAAAAGACGTTGCTCTTGTATATTATTTTGGACAAAATGGACGATGAATTTTGAACCCGTTTTAATTTTCAAACGATTCGCTGTAGATTGCGAAATGAGAATGTCGTGGCATGAATCCGTGTTACAAATATTGATTTTTCGTCCTTCAACGAGGTTTTGTTCCACAAAAGACCAATCGAAATCTGTCCCAACGCCTTTCAAAACGATGCCTTCAAAATTGTCTTTAGTTTTGATAATACCTGCTTTTGTCGCATAAGATTGAACATGGTGTACGCCGCCGCTTGTTCGTTTTTTTCCTTTAATGATATCCCAAAAGTCGGTTTCGACAAGTGGGACTTGTTTCAAATTTTGTAATTTGGTTACCAAATCTTTATCTGCCATAATCGGAATCGGCTCATAAGTTGTCGTTTGTTGTACCGATGTGATATGGATATGTCCCCAAAAGCCGAACATTTTGGCACTGATTTCAGATTTAAAACCTTTAATCAAGGAAGTCGCAATAATCATAACGGCAATGCTGAGCGCTACTGCGACAATCGCAATGCGAATAATAAGGCGTACAAAAGATTTCTGACCATTTGCCGCCACCCGTTGAGCTATAAAAAATGGAAAATTCAAATCGTTCTTATTTTAGCTGCAAACTTATCAAAAAGCAATTAGATACGGAGGGCGGTATGAGGTATTTTGTTCAAAAAGTTTAAATTCAGATAAAAATCCTATTTTTGCGCCGCAAAAAATGCCGTTTTACTGAGGGGTCGCTTTCCAATATTTTCAAACTTTAGGAAAACTGGTAGTTGAATAAATATTTAACGCATAAAATATTGATAATGAATTTTTTAGAAGAATTGACATGGCGAGGCATGTTGCACGACGTAACACCTGGCGTTGAGCAAGCGCTGAAAAAAGAGGGTATTGTGGGCTATATTGGTTTCGACCCAACGGCACCGAGTATGACGATTGGCAATTACGTGCAAATCATGTTGCTCAAATTTTGGCAATTGTCTGGTCATAATCCCATTATGTTGTTTGGTGGTGCAACAGGCAGAATTGGCGACCCATCGGGTAAAGATGCGGAACGTCAATTGAAAACAGGGGATGAGTTAGACAACAATTTGAATCACCAAATGAATCAGGCGCGGAAATTCCTTGATTTTGAAGGCAAAAATGCCGCAATTTTTGTCAATAACTACGATTTTTATAAGGACATGAATGCCCTTGATTTTTTGCGCGATGTGGGTAAAACGATAACGGTCAGTTATATGCTCTCAAAAGAATCGGTCAAAAGACGGCTTGAAACGGGCATTTCTTTCACTGAATTTAGTTATCAATTGTTGCAAGGCTATGATTTTCAATGCCTTTACCAACAAAAAAACTGTTTGGTGCAGATGGGCGGCAGCGATCAATGGGGTAATATTACAGCGGGTACGGAGTTCATTCGCCGCAATTTAGACCAAAAGGCTTATGCTATCACAACACCGTTGTTGACGAAAGCAGATGGAACGAAGTTTGGCAAATCAGATAAAGGAAATATCTGGCTCGACCCAAAATTGACTTCGCCTTATAAGTTTTACCAATTTTGGATAAATGCAGATGATAAGGATTTGCCTAAGTTTTTGCGTTATTTTTCATTGAAATCACGGGCTGAAATAGAAAATTTGGAAACTGAATATGCCGACAATCCGCGCGAATTGAAGCGAATTTTGGCAGAAGAATTGACAATTCGAGTCCATTCTGAAGCAGATTATGATTCTGTAATGAAGGTCAGCGACATCCTTTTTGGCAAATCTGATGCGGATACACTGAGGGGTATGACTGCTGATGAATTGGCGATGATTGCCGAAGAGATTGATACTTTTATGATTGCTAAAACGGCGTTAACAGACGGCATTCATATCACGGATTTATTGGCTGAAAAAACAACAATTTTGAAGTCAAAAACGGAAGCTCGGAAAGCGATTCAGAACAATGCCATTTCTATTAATAAGGTAAAAATCTCAACGCATGAGTTTGTTGTTAATGATGAACAACTGCTAAAAGACCGTTTTGTGATGGTTGAAAATGGTAAGAAAAATAAGTATTTACTCATTATAGAATAAGCAGTAAGAAACAAAAAAACGCCGCAAGCCTTGATTGGTTTGCGGCGTTTTTTTTGTTTTGCATCTTTCTTGTCCAACCATTTTATGCAATATTTAAGGAAAATAAAGCATTTTAGGCGAAAAACAATTGTATTTCGTGGTTTATAATATTTTTTACTATTTGGTTTAACTTTTTAGTTAAATCTGAAATTTTTAAAAAATCAGTTCATTGAAAAAGTAAGCAAATTAGTGACGAATGTATGTTACTGTAGGTTTGACTTTTTAGTTTGACTTTTTAGTTAAATTGTTTTTATAAAAAAAAGCTACCTATAAAATCTCTATTTGTTAGAGATTTTATAGGTAGCTTTCACCCAATAAATTAAATTGATTCAATTAACACCCTGTTGAATATAACACAAAACTATTGTACGATTAATTTACCGACGATATGTATTGCGCCCGTTTTGAGTTGGATAATATAGATTCCTTTAGCCCAACTCGATACATTTATGCCCAGCATTTGATCATCATTAGGCGAGACAGCGGATGAATAAACCGCACGTCCATCAATACCTAAAATGCGAATACCGGATGTATGGTCTGTGATGTTGGTTAGGTTGATGTTTAATAAATTATTGACGGGATTACTGAAATTCATACCCACACTTTTACCCTCCAATTTGGCAGAAACAATGTTAGACAAGACTTCTTTTCCATCTAAATCTACTTGACGAAGGCGATAATAATATAACTTACCAGACTCGACTTTTTTGTCAATGAGTTGATATACAGCACCATTATTGCCTTTAGAATCAACAAAAGATAGGGGCATAAAGGCTTTTTCATTCTCAGCTTGCCGTTCTATAAAGAAGCCTTTGCTATTAATTTCAGTAGCCGTTTCCCAATTCAGATGGATGGTTTTGTCTGGTTGCGCTTTTGCCGAAAGGCGTGTTAAAGTGGCAGATAAAACGGCATTGTTTTCTGTAATTAAAGTAGCCACGACACCCGTTTTAGTTGTAATACCAGAAGTAACAGTTATTGTATTGTTGATAAAAATAGGATTGGATACAACAAATACATTGTCAACGTTCCAACCGACTCCAGGTGTGAGCACATCTGACATAAAGCGGAAGCGGAAAAAGCGACCTGAATTTTTATAAGCATCAAGATTGACAATTGACTGTATAAAATTGCCCGAACTTCCGCCAAAACAAGAACCATTGTTGCTATTCGTATAAAACAAAGGATTGTCCGCTATGGCAACAGTCGCTTCAGAAGGATACCCGTTTGATTCAAAATTACCAATAGGTACAGTCGTCCAAGGACCAGCTGGCGACAATGCTGTTTCAAGCGTTCCACCATCGAAAGTCACTTCTGTACCATATTTATGGTTGAAATACAGTTTTAGACCATTCATATTGGGTAGTCCAATCGAAGAAGCTGTTGTCAAGGCTGCATCTGATAGTGCGTCAGGGTCGGGCACGAACCAAGATGTTGTACCTGTATGGGCTGAACCCGTAATTTGACTCCAAGGATATAAAGGATTGGCAGTAGACGTTGTCCATTTTGTTGTACCATTTTCCTGATTATCAAAGAAATAGAGGGTCGAAGCCGTTGGCGTTGTGACGGTCACTAAGGCAGTGCGCATAACTGTCTGTCCAGCCGATACGGATACGCCCGTCCAAACGATATTTGAACCAGATAGGCCACCACCGTCGCTTGCAGATAAGAATGAAGTATTTGCTGGAACAGGGTTGCTGATATCAACGTTAATAGTGGCTACCGCTGTATTGGTGACTTTAATTGTATATTGAAGATTATTACTATTTTTAAGTGTATCTGGTGCAGAAACTTGAATGGTGAAGGCAACAGCACTGGGGTCACATGCAGGGGGCAATTGATAACCATTGGTTTCATTGCCGAGTGCATTGTCGGCATCAGTGGCATTGTAACCTAAGCCACGTTTGGCAAAAGCACGCCATAAACGACAACTGTGAATTCCGCCATATAATAATGTATCTGCTTTCAAAATACCATTACGTTGTTGAATAAATGTTGGAGCGGAGGGTTGGAGGCGAATACCTTCCAAAATCAATTTGTTAGCGACATTATTGCCACCTGCACTTGCCAAATCGGCGACATTATTTGGTGAAAAATAGATATTATTACTGAGGGGGTATTGGTCAATCATTTCTTGTAACACTTCATATAACATCGTGCACCATACAAAGCCTATCCCGTGAGGAATGGTCAACGTAGGATTGGAAAGACCATTTGCACCCGCGAAAACAAACTCATTTACACTATTATCAATACTGTATTTGCGCGGACGAATGCCAGGACCACTGATAGGAGAGTAAGTAACATACGTACCAATGCCGCGGTTAGGTAAAACACCATTGGGATGTTGTGCTGTGGCAGCACCCATGTTATTGGTGCGGGTAGTCATGTATAAAGCCCAGAAATCACTCCAGCCTTCACCGCCTTGTTCACTGCCAGAAAGAGAACCTCCAGATACCGTTTGAGGCGAAGTACGTGATGAAATACCGTGACCATATTCGTGGGCAATGACGCCATTATCAAAATCACCGTCTTTTTTAGGTATTTTAGCGGCATCACGCTTTAAAGACCCAATTATAGTTGCACCAGAAGCCAACGCAGCTTTCAGTTCAATACCTTTGTTATATGAAACCATAACAGCAGGAATGGTAATCGTATTGATGGTCGCATCAGAACCACCCATTGCGAGGACTGCATTAGGGTTGGTCGCATCATTGTTCATAACAATAACACCAACGGCACCGCCTAATTGAGCACCATGCACCTTTTCAACAAAAGAACAAGAGCCACGGTCAATGAGTACGATTTTGCCGAGAACAGTATTAGCAGGTGCTAATCCAACACCCATGCTGGCACCGCACCCCTGAGTAGAAGTCCCTACTGAAGCTGTTGCATTTTTTTGAACGACGATAAAATCTTTATTGAGAACAGGTCTGGCATTCAAGTCAAGATTCAATAATACATTAGACTCATTGGCTGCCAAGTACAAAGCTCCTTGAATAGATGGATATTTAGTGCCATTTGAAGGGGGCGGAGTCGCACCACCAGTAACAGTTGTTATTTGAACAAGGTCGTCCAAAACGGCGGCTGTCCATAGATACATCTGCATTTGACCAGGAACACCGTCGGCTAAGGTCAGAAAATTGGCGTTGTTCGTACCGCCGCCATCTTGGGATTGTGCCAAAACGCCGTCATTGCCAATACCGCCTCTGTTGTTACCACCAAAGATGTTGGAATTTTGAAAATTCCGCCCCTTTTCATTAAATCCAAAGGGATAAAAAACATCGTGCATCAAATTATTCCAGTAGAATAAATTGACATTGGCGGCATTCCGATTGGGAAATAAATTGGCTGCATTGTTTGTAGAATATTCAGGTTCTTGTGATAAATCCCACGGATAATTGTAGGTATAGGGTGCAACAGCTGGCATATTCGAAGCATAAGTAGAGTAAATAGGCAAGGGGTTAGGTACGCCACCCACCGGTCCAGGACTTGGGTCCTGAAATGCCCATACATTATTGCCACGTGTATATGTATAATCTGTCACCCCGTCATCGCTTGTCCACCCATAAGGAGACGCCGTCGGGTGACCTGAAGTCGTTACATTGGTTTGTGTGTTTGTTGCAATATTGTCAGTTGGAGATTCAGCAGGTTCGTTCAATACCAAATAAGTATTGGCAGTTGGTACCATCATTGCTGTATTTGAGAATAGATTTGGCTTGGCAAAAGGCACACTGAATCTCTCCGTTTTTCGTATTTCTTCTTTTGATATGTAGGCTGCTATGCGCACCGCTGCCGCTTCATGAAGGGCTTTGTGTTCCTTTTCCATTTGCATCAACTCGTCAGGAGAACCATCCGTTTCTACGCCGCCAAAATGACACTTGAGAACGAGGTCTTGTTTTTCTACAACTTTACCATTCAGTGCGTCGGTGTAAGTTATCCAATAATGTTGACGATCAAGCGTGTAAATTTGTGTTTCCCACGTGAGCAACATGGGTTGTCCTTTTTTTAAACTTTTAACATATATCAAACGCGCCTTAATTGGGGCAGCAGCAAATGTAGCATTGTCAAAAACGATGTGTTGGTCTAACCCCTGTGGTGGTTCTTTGATTGCCAATTTGTTGTTAAGAACAATGCCGAGCGATTGTATCACATCCAAAACGGCTTCTTCCGACGTAATAGTGGGCTGGTCTGCATTTATTTTTGGCTCTGCAAATTGGTCAGTGGGCGAGACCGCACCATAAACTTTGCTAAAGTGCAATCCCAACAACGCATCTTTTACAAAAATTCCGTTGATTTGTTGTTGTGCATTGATATGACGAATGCCAGAAGATTCATCATACACATCATCAAGTACTTGATATTGCATATTCTTGTTGATATGAGCACTTTTTTGAAAATACTCAATGATGAGTGTTTCAGCATCTTTTTCAAAGTTGGACTGGGCGAACGATTCGCCATTCATAACAGCCAACATGAAAAATGTGCATACAAATTGAAATAAAGATAAATTTCGCATTTTAGTTATATTTAGAAAGTAAATGAATAAAACATAGATTTTTTCCTAAATCATTGACAATTAATAGTTTAAACAATAGTAGTAGCAGATTTCTTTTGTTTAACACAAAGGAATGACTGAGGCGGAAGCCCCCTCACATCTACTGTCGGATAGAGGTTTTTATCTTAAAGAATGACTAAAGTGTTTGTTTTTTCTCTTTTACCTTAAATTAACAATAAAATTGTACCTCAACTTTTAATAATTTTGTGTAGAAAGTATTTCCCAACAGGAGAAACAAACACTTAAAAATTCCACAAGTTGCTAGTATTTTTTTTTTTAAGAGGTTAGACTTTGTTTAAATTTCAATGTATGGATGGGCTTAAAATGAAGTGAGCGACACCCATATCATGGATGCCGCTCAGCTTTGCTTTGCTTTGAGTTGGAATCGGTTTCGGTACGACTGCTTTAAATCGGTAATTGGGTGATGCTTTAAATGTTTATGTGGAATGACCTACGGTGTTGACACGTTTTGCGTGCCATGTGATTATAAAATATAATGTTGAAATCGGAAGTAGATTTTAAATCATGTAGGAAAAAGGAAGTAGTTGGTAAGAGAATTAAGTTCAGAAAATAGTCAGAAATTGGCGGGGTTATTCACACTTTCCCCGCCAATTAAATGAGATGCAAATTGACTATAATTGAATTTTACCCACTTCGGTTACTTTACCAATTTCAACTTTAACATTCTCCATCATCTTGCTTGTACAATTTGTCCCTTCCGCAACGACTGCCACTTTGTAGGTGCCAGCTGGAAGCCCTTGAAGCACAAAACGATTTGTTGAGGACGGATAAGAAGAAGTCAAAGTATCTGAACCATTAATAGCATAGATAATAGTCTTGCAAGAAATTGTACCAATTTCACCACGAATACTGCCATTATTGGCTTCGGTGATAAGTCGAATGACAGGTTTCATTTTGTATTCAATTCCTTTTTTGACTTCATTAACAGACTTGGCGGCGTCAAAATCCATGAGAACCTTATAGCTAACACCAGCCAATAGTTTTTTCTCAAATTTCAATTTTAGACCCGATTTGTCACTGCTTGGAATTACCAAAGGCAATGTTTTACCATCCACTTTAACTGTATTATTACTGCCAAGAATTAAACGAATTTGTGAAATATCGCCCAATGGCAATTTCGTCGTTCCTAAAACAGTATCAACACCATTGTTTAATTTTAAAACATTGTAAATACCCGTCTTAACAGCCAATGGTTGCCAACCACTACTACTTGCGGTGTCTTTGTTAACATGAACTTCGGCGCCTTGAACATCAATGTTGACCTCTTCAAACATAGCGGGTCCATCCGTTAAACGCAATTCAAGGGTCGCTTGTGACTTTGATTCTTTGTTACAAGAAATAACAATCAAGAATAAACTGGCGCAAATAGCAAAAAGTAGTTTTTTCATAAAAAAATTAAATTTAAAGATATAAAGAAAAATATTGTTTTGTGAATAATATCTATCTAAACTCAAAAAGTGTACCAGTCAGTATAATTTTAATCAAAAATAACTTTTATACGTTTTTTGAAAAAATAATGCTCATGTTGTCCCCCCTCAGTATCTTGGCGATAAAATTCATCATATGCATCTATCACAAATACTTTATCAACTCGGCGAAGACCGTGAAAATTACTATAATGCAGTGTCAACACCCGTCATCCAATCATCTAATTTTGCATTTACTGACCTTGATGTTTTTCGCCAACGACTGACCAATGAATTGAGTGGACATATTTATACGAGAGGTAACAATCCGACGGTTAAAATATTGCGTCTAAAAATTGCTGCTTTGGAGTCAGCGGAAGACGCACTTGTTTTTTCAAGTGGCTCAGCAGCAGTAGCGGCTTCGGTCATTTCAAATGTCAATGCAGGCGACCACATTGTCTGCGTCAAATCACCATATTCTTGGACAAATATGTTGTTAACAAAGTTTTTAACCCGTTTCGGTGTCACAACGACCTTTGTTGACGGCACAGATGCAGCCAATTTTGAAAAAGCCATGCAACCGAACACAAAAGTTATGTTTTTGGAAAGTCCAAATTCGCAGACTTTTGAACTCCAAGACTTAGCATCGTGTGCCGCTATTTGTAAAAAACAGGGCATTGTTTCAATTATTGATAATTCATATTGCTCGCCGATATATCAAAAACCAATTGAGTTCGGTATTGATATTGTGGTGCATTCAGCAACAAAATATCTAAATGGACATTCAGATGTTGTGGCGGGTGTCATTTGTTCAACATCGTCTATGATTCAAAAAATATTTGACAATGAACAAATGTGTCTCGGTGCTATCATCAGCCCACACGACGCCAATCTCATCATAAGAGGATTAAGAACATTGCCTTTACGCATGAAAAAATCTGATGAAAGTGCGAAAAAAGTGATAGAATGGTTGAAAACACAGCCAAAAGTCAAAAAAATCTATTATCCGTTCCTCGAAGATACCCCTCAGTATCATTTGGCAAAACAGCAAATGTCGGGCTGCGGTGGCTTATTTTCGATAGAAACGACCGCACAATCCATCGAAGAGGCAGAAGCGTTTTTCTATCGTTTGAAACGATTTGTCTTTGCCGTTTCGTGGGGCGGGCACGAATCCTTGGTTTTTCCCATCTGTTCACTTTATGGTATAGCGGGTAGGTCAAACCCGTCTTTACCTTTCAATTTTTATCGTTTTTATATTGGTTTAGAAGAACCTGAATGGTTGATTGAGGACTTACAACAAGCTTTTGGACAATAGTCATTATGTCATTTGTCATTATGTCATTGGTCATTATGTCATTTGTCAATAGTCATTAAGTCATTTGTCATTAAGTCATTAAGTCATTGGTCATTAATGTCATTCGGTAACTCATAATGACATAATGACTATTGACAAATGACTATTGACATAATGACAAATGACATTAATGACCAATGACAAATGACATTAATGACCAATGACTAATGACTTAATGACTAAATTGTTAATTTTACCCCCATTATGAAAGTGTATTTTAGCCTTGAAGACGTGCCAGTTTTGGAAAACACTGTTGTCACAATAGGTTCTTTTGATGGTGTTCATAGGGGACATCAGCGTATATTGGAACGCGTCAAACAATTATCACAAAGCATTGACAGTCCATCTGTTGTCATTACTTTTCATCCGCATCCACGGCTTGTCGCTCAACCCAACGACAAGTCTGTTGTTTTGCTCAATTCCGTCGAAGAAAAGGTCGAGTTGTTGCAAAAATATGGCATTGACATTGTTGTCGTTGTGCCTTTCACAAAAACATTTTCAGAGCAATCTCCCGAAACATATATTGAAAATTTTATTTATGAAAAATTCAAGCCTATTTATATTGTTATCGGTCATGACCATCGTTTCGGCGCGAATCGGGTAGGGGATACAGCACTACTCCAAAAATTAGCACCCAAATTTGGCTATGAAGTCATCGAAATTGAAAAACAAGTGATTGACGATATTGCCGTTTCTTCTACAAAAATCAGGCAAGCGATTGAAAAAGGGCATATTCGTTACGCAAATTGTTTGTTAGGACATTATTTTAGTTTCACAGGTGAGGTCGTTAAAGGGCAACGAATTGGTCATGAAATTGGTTTTCCAACTGCCAATTTAGCTGTTACAGAGAAAAATAAACTGCTTCCACCGCCTGGTATATACGCTGTTTTTGTACATCTACCCGACGGTAAATTGCGTAAAGGTATGTTGTATCGCGGTGACCGACCTGTTTTGAAAGACCATGATAATGTGACGATTGAAGTCAATATTTTTGATTTCAATCAAGATATTTATGGTCAAACAATGCGCGTCGAACTCGTTCAATTTCTGCGTCCCGACCGCTATTTCGACAGCCTCGAATCGCTTGTTATTCAGTTAGCAGACGATGAACGTACCAGCCGTGAAATCTTACAAGACATTGAAAATCAACTTATTTCGCGTGTTGCCATCGTCATTTTAAATTGGAATACCCCTCAGTATTTAACCCAATTTTTACCCTCCGTGTGCGGTTCGCGATATGGCAATTTTGATGTCATCGTAGCCGACAATGGTTCAACAGATAACAGCGTGGAAGCGGTACGTGAACTCAATCTTGATGGTATTCCCGCTCTGATGGGCGTTGACCGTGTGCGTGTTGTCGAATTGCCTAAAAATTATGGTTTTGCTAAGGGGTATAATGAAGCTTTAAAACATAAAAAGTTGCGACCTCGTTCGGCGGATGTGCCCGAAGGTTATGACTATTATGTATTGCTCAATTCCGATTGTCGGGTCTCCCAAGGTTGGATGACACCGATTATCGAGATGATGGATGCAGACAAAAGTATTGCGGCAGCTCAACCCAAAATTTTGAGTTATAATAGAAAAAGAAAATTTGAATATGCAGGGGCAGCGGGCGGTTGGATTGATTGTTTAGGCTATCCATTCAGTCGAGGTCGGGTATTTGACAATATCGAAAAAGACCGCAAACAATACGACAACGAAGCTGAAATATTTTGGGCTTCCGGGGCAGCTATGGTCGTTAGAGCCGATTTATGGCATCGCTTCGGCGGTTTTGACGAAGATTTTTGGGCACACATGGAGGAAATTGACGTGTGTTGGCGTTTCAAAAGGGCAGGGTATAAGGTCATGGTGCAACCCAAAGGTATTGTTAGGCATGTTGGCGGCGGTACAATGGATTATTTGAGTCCACGCAAAACCTATTTGAATTTTAGAAATAGTTTGTATACCCTATTGAAAAATGAATCAGCAACTAAATTGTTGTGGCTTATTCCTTTGCGTTTATTGTTAGATGGGGTAGCGGGTGTAAAATTTTTGTTTGACAGACAACCCAAACAGGTGTGGGCAATACTCAAAGCCCATTTTAGTTTTTATAGCCACTTCTTTTATATGCTGAAAAAAAGAAAAGAAGTGACACAACTGATTGAAAAAGAACGGATTGCGCCCAATAATACGACCGGTATACTGAGGGGGTCAATTGTTTGGCAATACTATGTGTCGAAGAAAAAAACATTTTCCGAACTGATGAATGGTAAAGCTGAAAAGGGTAGGGGTATGGAAGAAGATGAAGCGGAATAATTAGTCCTGCGAATAGACATAAAGGTGATATTTTAATAAGCGTTAATAAAAAAACGCCTAAAAGTTTTTTCTATAAATAATTAAAGTTAATTTTACAACTGTAAGGAGATGTCCAAACCGTGTTAGATACTTTTTTCTAAGCCTTCTTTAACGTAAAATGTTGATTGACAATATCTTAACTGTGTACGCCTTCTAAACCCTTCTTCGGCTTCGGCTGGATTGAAACTCAGTTCACCAACCAATTGAAAAAGTGAATAATTAACAAACATAAGGTTAATTATAGTGAATTTTAGCAAATTAAACCCACACTCTATATCCTCATCAGATATCCTATTGCGTAACATCAGTCAATATTATATGTTAATTCACTGCATAAAATCTTCCGCAAAAATCTTTCTCAAATATCGAATCACATCCACCGCATTTTCTTTACTAAAACACATCGGTGGCTTAATTTTCAGCACATTGTTTTGCGATCCATCGACACTCATGAGAATACCATGCATTTTCATGCGGTCAGCGAGATAGGCTGTTTTGCCCGTCGCAGGGATTTTACCCGCTTCAACCAATTCAAAACCCAAGAACAAACCTTCGCCACGTACATCACCAATGAGCGGAAATTCAGTTTGGAGTTGACGCAGTTCATTTTTCAAAAATTCACCTATTTCAAGCGCATTTTCTTGTAAAAGCTCTTCTTTTATGACTTTTAAAACGGCTAAACCTATCGCACACGAAACAGGATTGCCGCCAAACGTATTAAAATATTCCATCCCATTCGCAAAAGCCAACGCCACGGCTTCTGTACACGCCACCGCCGCCAAAGGATGCCCATTGCCAATCGGTTTGCCCATCGTCACGATGTCTGGCACAACATCATGCAGTTCAAAACCCCAAAACCGCTTCCCTACCCGACCAAAACCGACCTGCACTTCGTCGGCAATGCACACGCCACCTGCTTTTCGAACTGCCGCGTAAGCCAGTTTTAAATAATTCGCGGGTAAATCAATTTGTCCACCACAACTGACGATACTTTCTGCTATAAAGGCAGCAACACCCCGACCGTTGGCTTTAATATCAGCTATGGCTTCATCAATGTGTGCCGCATATTTTGCCCCTGTTTCGCTTTTATCGCCCTGATAAAGACCTCTAAAACTGTCGGGTAACGGCACAATATATGTGTGTTTCGGCTTGCCTTTGCCACCTTTACCATCAAATTTGTAGGAACTGATGCCGATACAGCCGTTCGTATTGCCATGATACCCCACTTCAAGAGCAATCACATCTTTTTGACCTGTAACCGCTTGTGCCATCCGCAAAGCCAATTCGTTGGCTTCACTACCCGAATTGACGAAGTGCAAAACAGACAAGTCTTTGGGCAACGTCGCGGCTAATTCTTGAGCAAATTCAAGGATATTATCGTGTAAATACCGTGTGTTGGTGTTCAAAACCGCCATTTGCTGCTGCCCTGCCTTCACGACTGCGGGGTGTTCATGACCGACATGCGCGACATTATTGACTGTATCCAGATAACGTCTGCCTGTATCGTCAATCAAGTATTGTCTCTCCCCCCTCAGTATTTTAAGCGGTTTTTTATAAGAAAGGCTTAGACTTTTGCCCAAATGTTGTTTTCTAAAAGATAAAAGTTCTTCATGTGTCGGTGTCAGTAAAGGTTTAAGTTGTTCATTTTTAAACAATACATTTGGGTCAGGTGAAATAGAAGACCACACGTCTATTGTATTCGGTGAAGCCACGCCATTAAAATTGTTTTCAAAACCCATCATATCCAAAATGATTTGAAAATGCAAATGCGGTGTCCAATTGCCGTTTTCTGTTGGATTGCCTAACTCTCCTATTTTTTTACCTTTTTTTATTTTCTTACCCAACGGTGCTTCGCCGACACTTTCAAAGCTCAAATGACCATAAAGGGTATAAAAAACACCTTTTTTATCAAATTTATGCTTCAAAATAATCATACCACCGTAATCTTTATCGGCTGTATTAAAGACCGATGAAATGACTTCACCATCAAACAAAGCGTGAACGGGCGTTTTATCTTTTTGCCAAAAGTCAATGCCTAAGTGCATCGTTCGGTATTCATAGCCATTATTACCTTCGTGTTCAAAGGCTTTTGTCGCATAGAATGGTCTGGCTTCCAAATAGCCGCCTGCAATAAGCGCATTGGGGTTTTCTATTTGTAAATGTTTAATTTTTGAAGTAAATGTATGCGTGTTTTTATATTCGGCATAATTGCCTAAAAACAAACTGCCTATACTTAAATCTAAATTGTAAATACTTGAAAATGAAAGGGTTGGCAATAAATGATGCACACTTAACTCTTGCTTTGCTGCCCAATCTTCAAACGCTTTTTGATGTGGCACAGGCGTAAAACCACATGCCGCACGGAAAGAAAAGTGCGCATACTGAGGGGGTATGTTTTTCCATTCATACAACAAATCCCACGCCCGTTTTTCACTGATTTGCAAATAAATATTGTCGGGTTCTGCTATTTTATTGAGGGCAGATTTTGTCACACTGATTGCCAAACGCATACCGACTAAGGTGTAAAGCATAAACAATTCACGCTCTTCCAAAGGGAATTTTTGATGATAACCCGCCACCAAAGGCAATGCTGCCGCCAAAGGATCGGGCTGATTCATGGCAGCATAAGCAACAGCCACGGCTAAATCGTTGATGGTTTGTGTGTAAACGGCATCACCATAATCTATGACTGCCAATACTGAGGGGGTGGTTAAATTGTCATCTACTATGATATTATTGTCATTCGCATCGTTGTGAATAACAGATTGTCGTAGGGTTTGATACGCTTTTTTAAAACCAACAAATTGGTTTAAATAAAAAGTCAAACCTGTTTTTTGTTGGTGATTAAACAGCTTTAAATGCGCCTTAATCCACTCCCCTTGTGCAATATCCCAATCCAATTTACGCGTGGCACGCCCGTGGTTAAAATCGCTCAAAACCTGTGTGATTTCACCACATTTTTGACCTAAACCAAACCTTAAATCATCTAATTGTGGATTAACCGTTGACAATAAACGTCCAGAAATCCACGCTAACAAACGAATTTTACGCTTTTTTTGGTTATTATCAATGAAAAATGCGTCATTTTCGCCCGTTTGCGTTTTGACTATTTTAGGAAATAAAAAATCGGAATTTTTACTATTGATGTGCAACAATAGTTTTTGTTGAAACTCAAAATAATCGTCTGAAGTGTCGGGGCGACTGATTTTTAAAATAAAAGTATCGCCCTTTTCTGTTTTAACTTTATAGTTAAAGTCTATTTCGCCGACTTGTTTTTGGGCTTTACCGACGATTCCGTAGTGTTCCAAACAGATGTTTTCTGCTTGTTCATTTGTTATGAATATGTCTTGATAATGGGTTAAATGCATTTGAAATTATAGTTTGATTTTTTAATATATAATGGTTAAAAAGTGGCGCGATGCTTTACTGTGGTGTGATTTAAAGAATCCGACACTTCATCACCAATCGGTTGTCTTGCCACACATTGTCGGGGCTGATATAGGTGTCGTAATAATCCATAACGACATTGGATTGGGCTAATATCTCGCGGACAAATTCGCTGCAAATATAGGCACGGTTATCCCGACGTTTGGTAATTTTAAACAATATACGAATCATGATGCGAATGATTTCGTAGTTGTCATAAGGTCGCGTCAATTCGTCCAAACCGAAGCTGATACCGTTGTTTAGGTCGGTTTTACTGAGGGGTATCAACAAATTGGCTAAGGCAATTTGTCCTTTATACGGCTTCATTTTACCTTGATAATCATACAAATATTTAGATAAAGGTATCATTCTGACCCCATAAAATGGTTCTGCCTCTAAGACTAAAACCCGCTGTAATTCCTCATCTTTATAGATAACAGCCACGTGACTCCACGTACTTTTGGTTAGGCGTTGGATGATGCCAGAAAAAAAATAACTGCCTGACCCAAAGAACAAGTCGCCTGTTTTTAATTCATCTCTGATGTCTTGATACGACACCAAAGGTAATTCGGTCATTTCCTTTTTTGTGATGCTCTGCGCCATATTGGTTGATTTAAAATAATTTCTGCAAATAAAACAATTTTTTCTTAATGTGCGAAAGTTGTTGCTGTCAGAAAAGTCCGTCAGGACTGCCACCGTTTATAGTATAAATCAATGAAAAATGTGCCTTAGGTGCGTAGCACCGACACAGATAGTGTTCAAATAGAGAAAACAAAAGGGGCGGTGCTACGCACCTAAGGGAAAAATCGGGGTTTATCACTTTTCTATAAACGGTGGCAGTCCTGACGGACTTTTCTGACAGCAACAACTTTATTCAAAATGACAAAAAAAGTGGCTATGTACTATCGTTTCAACTGTTTTTTCTAACTTCACGATTAAATTAAATCATCACATAAATAATTGATAATCAATGAAAAACTACTTATTATTTGTCGCACTTGTTCTATTTGTCGCTTGCCAAAACGAGAAAACACGCGACAAAGACACGACACAGGTGTCGACTCTGACGACAATTTTTGAAAAATACTATAATGAACGGATGCGCCTCTACCCTTTTGAAGCAACGGCTAACGGTGTGGCAGAATACAATGACCAATTTCCGATTGACATCAGCGACAGCTACCGCGATACCTTAAAACAGTTTTACACGAAGTATAAAACAATGCTGGTTGCGGCTGACACGACTCATATCTCGAATAGTGACCGCATAAGTTTTGATATATTAAATTGGGATATTGACCGAGCCCTTGAAAGTTTTAATTTTCCCGATAACCTTATGCCCATCAATCAATTTTGGGGCAAAACGTTGGATTTAGGTCAATTGGGTTCAGGTGAAGGTTCGCAACCCTTCAAAACGGTGGGCGATTATGAGGCTTGGTTGCGCCGCATCAGCCATTTTCCAACGTGGGCAGATACAGCCATAAGCAATATGCGTCGTGGGATGGCGCAGGGTTTTGTTTTACCTAAATCATTGGTTGTCAAGATATTACCACAATTGAAACCGATGGCTGAAACAGCTGCGGCGACACACTTATTTTATCAACCCATGAGTAAATTAGCGAAAAATAAGACAATTTCTGATGAAGATAAAAATCGTTTAACATTAGAATTTACCAAAATGGTGAATGAAAATGTGAAACCGACGTACAAGAAATTGTATGATTTTATGCAAAAAGAATATTTGCCTAAAGCACGAACCACCTCTGGCATTTCGGCTGTGCCAAACGGTGCAACTTACTATGCGACCCTTGCGAAATTTTGGACAACAACAGATATGACGCCCGACCAAATTTTTGATGTGGGTGAAAAAGAAGTGGCACGCATTCGGGCTGAAATGGAAACGGTAAAAGAGCAAGTGGGTTTTAAAGGCGATTTAAAGGCGTTTTTCAAGCATGTTACTGAGGGGTCTCCTCAACTGCGTCCTTTTACAAAGCCAGAGCAAGTGATTGCAAATTTTAATGCCATTCATGAAAAAATGAAACCTTTCCTTGAAAAACAATTCGAATTAGTGCCTAAAACAACTTTTCAAGTGCGTCGAACAGAGGCTTTTAGAGAAGCTTCAGCGAGTGCGGAGTACAATCAAGGCAATCCCGAGCAAAACCGTGCGGGTATATTTTATGTACCCATTCCTGATGTGACCCAATACAATATCTTTCAAGATGAAGCCCTTTTTCTCCATGAAGCGATTCCGGGGCATCATTATCAAATCATGTTGCAAGCGGAAGACAATAAGTTACCGAAATTCCGTCGTTACCTTTGGTACGGAGCGTATGGCGAAGGTTGGGCACTTTATACTGAGGGGTTGGGCAAAGAGCTGGGTTTATACACCGACCCTTATCAATACTTTGGGCGATTGGGTAACGAAATGCACCGTGCCATTCGCCTTGTTGTGGATGTCGGTTTGCACGCCAAAGGTTGGACACGCGAGCAAGCGATAAAATATGACCTCGACAATGAAGCCGATTCGGAAGCCAATATTATTGCCGAAATTGAGCGATATATGGCGATTCCAGGACAAGCCTTGTCTTATAAAGTCGGTGAACAAAAGATTTTGTACCTGAAAAAGGAAGCAATGAATCAATTGGGTGCGAAGTTTGACATCCGCAAATTCCATAATGAAGTGCTCAATGATGGCTGTGTGCCTTTGGCTATTTTGGAGAAAAAGGTAAAGCGGTTTATTGAAATGAGTGCTCAATAGAATACACTTATTTTTACGAAAAAAATAAATCATGACCAAACAAGAAAAAGCATACGAGATTGCTAAAATACTCGACGTGTTATATCCGACAACACTGATTCCCCTTGAACATAACGACCCTTATACTTTATTAATAGCTGTATTGTTGTCGGCACAATGCACCGATGTGCGGGTCAATCAGATTACCCCTCTCCTATTTGCTAAAGCAGCTACGCCGTATGAGATGGTAAAATTGGATGTTTCAGAAATTAAAGACATCATCAGACCTTGCGGATTGTCACCGCGCAAATCACAAGCGATTTTTGATTTATCACAAATCTTGATAGACAAATACAATGGCGAAGTGCCACAAAGTTTTGAAGCCTTAGAAGCCTTGCCGGGCGTGGGTCACAAGACTGCCAGTGTGGTGATGTCGCAAGCCTTTGGTGTGCCCGCTTTTCCTGTTGATACACATATACATCGTTTGGCTTACCGTTGGGGTTTAAGTGATGGTAAAAATGTGGTGCGTACTGAGGGGGATCTAAAATCACTTTTTGATTGCGACACATGGAACAAATTGCATTTACAAATCATCTTTTTCGGACGTGAACATTGTTCCGCACGTGTACATAATGCGTTGAATTGTCCCATTTGTAGCAAATTTGGCATTTCTGAATTGTTTGAAATATAAAATTCTGTCTATTGTTTTGCTACTCCACAATTTTTGCTTTTTTTTGCTTGTTCAACAGTTTATTATTGAATTATTATTGAAAAACTAATTTTAAAAAAAACAGTCATTTAGACATTCAAATCAATCCACTATGGCAAATTTATGGGTAAAAAAGACACTCAGCTCTTTGCAACAAGAAGCAGGTGATGCAGGCAACCCCCTGAAAAGAACCCTTACTGCAACCAGTTTAACAATGATCGGCATCGGGGCTATTATTGGTGCAGGCTTATTTTCCATTACAGGCACAGCAGCGGCGCACAATGCTGGTCCAGCCGTTTCAATTTCATTCATAATCGGGGCAGTAGGCTGTTTATTTGCGGGTTTGTGTTACGCTGAATTTGCGTCTATGATTCCCGTTGCTGGCAGTGCATACACCTATTCCTATGCGACATTAGGCGAGTTATTGGCATGGATAATTGGTTGGGATTTGGTATTAGAGTATGCCGTCGGTGCTGCAACGGTCTCTATCAGTTGGTCACGTTATTTGGTTAAGTTCTTCCAAAATTTGGGCATTGACCTATCGCCCGCATGGACACTTTCTCCTTTTGATAAGGTGACAATGGCTGATGGTTCTGTTGTATGGGGCGTCATAAACCTGCCTGCTGTTCTTATCGTTGGTTTGACAACCTTGCTCTTGATTCGCGGTACGAAAGGTTCTGCAATGGTGACAACCGTCATCGTTATCTTAAAAGTTGCTGTTGTTTTATTATTTATTGCACTCGGTTGGGGCTACATGAATCCTGCAAACCATAATCCTTATTTTATCGAAAATACTGGTAATTTTGGTGATTTTGGTTGGAGTGGTATCGTTCGAGGGGCAGGTATTATATTCTTTGCTTATATTGGTTTTGATGCTGTATCGACGGCAGCACAAGAAGCGAAAAACCCACAACGCGATATGCCGATTGGTATTCTCCTATCTTTAGCGATTTGTACCGTTCTTTATATTTTGTTCGGACACGTATTGACAGGTTTGGCAAATTACAAAGAATTTGCAGGTGCTGATGGTATCGCACCCGTAGCTATTGCGATTGACCATACGCCTTATACATTCATGAAACAAGCGATAATCGTAGCGATTTTAGCAGGTTATACATCTGTTATTTTGGTTATGCTTATGGGGCAGTCTCGTGTATTTTACTCTATGTCAACGGATGGATTGTTGCCAAAAGTATTCAGCGAAGTACATCCCACATTCAAAACGCCTTGGAAATCGAATACACTTTTCTTTGTTTTTGTAGGTCTGTTTGCTGCTTTTGTACCCGCGCGCATTGTCGGTGAAATGACGAGTATTGGTACTTTATTCGCTTTCGTATTGGTCTGTATCGGTATTATAGTGATGCGAAAAACGATGCCTGATGCACCTCGTCCATTCAAAACGCCTCTTGTACCTCTCGTACCCATTCTCGGTATTTTGGTCTGTTTCGGTATGATGGTCGGTTTGCCGCTCGATACTTGGATTCGTCTTTTCGTTTGGTTGGCTCTGGGTTTCATTATTTACTTTATGTATGGCATTAAAAATAGTAAATTACAAAAATAATGATGAATGGTGAATGATGAATTTCTTATAAAATTGATTTTCAATTATTTATAACATTCACAAATAAAAAAGCCGCAAAATCAATATGATTTTGCG
>JAYTUQ010000131.1:0-29419 GCA_043744455.1 Saprospiraceae bacterium
GCTTGGGCTTGTTTTTCCATCGCTTGGAATTTATGTATCTTTTTGACCATCATAACGATAAAAAATAAGGTCATCGAGGCTTTTGTATAAGTACATGGTTTGCCTCTACCGCGCTTTGTTACTTGATTATTATAGCAATATTCTAAAAATATCAAGATTTCAGTTAAATTTGTGGACATTATGTTGTAAGCTTTTATGCCAACAAATATCCACTTTCGGGTTCACATTGGGGTAAAGGCTTTTTTTTTATGCCCACCCCTCAATTAAGTAAATATAATGACATTAGCCATTGTATCTTTAAATGAAAATGCTTTACCTAAAAATTAAAAATCAAAATATTGATTATCACGGAAAAATATTATTCCTTTGTAAACAGCATAATTTTATCACATTTATATTCTCTCACACAATTCATAATAACTAAAAAAGATGTTATTTTTCAAATTGAAAATTATATTAATCTATCAACTAAACACATGAGGTATGTAACTTAAATAGATTGATAATCAATAAGTTACATTTTTCGCAAAATTGTTCAAAAAAATACAACAATATACTGCGTAGCCAAAACCTATCTTGAGAATATTCAAACCTTTATAATCAAAAGAGAGGTGAAATGACCCTATTTTTCGTGTGTGGGTTACGCACACCCCTCAACTAAATATAATCATCAATTCAATTTTTTTTTCTCTCTAATGGACGAGCTGGATTTCCAATCATAACAGAATCAGCTGCTGAAGTTTTTAATACAACAGCACCCATACCAACTACTGTATTATCGCCAATTTCTATTTTGTTAATTAGAGAACTGGACGGAGCAATCCATACATTTTTACCGATTTTTGTGCTGCCACCTATCATCGCATTAGCTATTATCAAAGAGTTTTCGCCAATATCAACACCATGAGCGATATGAACAAGGTTATCCACTTTTACATTTTTTCGTAATGTCGTACTGCCCATAACGGCTCTGTCAATAGTAGTACAGTTACCAATTTCAACAAAATCTTCTAAAATAACATTACCGAGGTGCGGTAAAAACATATACGTTCCCGTTTCATCTTTTTCGTAACCAAAACCAATGCCTCCCACAACGTTATTACAACCTATTTTTACATTATTTTGAATAATTGTATCGAAATGTATTACAGTATTGTGTCCAATAACGCAGTTATCGCCAATTACACAATCCTTTTCGATAACAACGTGCTCACCTATGAATACATTTTGACCCATTAATACTGAGGGGTCAATTATTGCTGTTTTTGAAATACAATACTCTTGTTTAGGTGCAAAAAAAGCTTTCAAAATAGCACTGAATGTACTACGTGGTTGTTCGCTGAAGATATAGTTGCAACCTGCTTGCAAAATATCCTTATCAACGAGCGGGCAAATAATTGTTCCACTATATATTTGAGGGAGTAAGGATATATTTTGGGGTGATACCCACATCAACACATCGTCTCGTGTGTTTTGCGTATCTAATTGTATTGGTTGACTGATTTGTATGTCTTTATTTACTATTCGAGTATTAACAGGTGATAACACGTGGATGATTTGACTTATTGTGACCATATCTTCTTATTTGAATTTAATTTTTATAATCTGTTAATCGGCGTTGTGCAATAGCATTCCAACTAAAATATTTGACAACTTCTGTCATCCCTTGTACTTGAATTTCAGCTCGTATTTGTTCATCTTGCAAAGATTCTAAAGCGTGTATCAAATAATCTAAGTCATGTGAATGAAAAAAGCGACCCACAATTTTTGGACGATACGCCCCATTTTCAGCAAAAACCGTTACGCTATCTACCCTATCGTATGTCTGTACAGAATCACTCAAAACAAGGCTCAATCCTGCCGCTACCACATCTAATTGGCTAGACGATTCTCCAAAAGGCCATACCGCAATGTCGGAAGCTTGATAAAATTGAGCTAAATCTTTGTGTTGCTGAAAAGGCAAAACAGTACAGGCTTCGACAGCCATGATATCTTCTTTTTCTTCACCATCACCGATAAATAAACCTTTGAAAGGCAATGACTTATGGTTTAACTGCTCAATAGCTTGTGCCAATAGTAATGGATTTTTTAAATTAGAAAATTTCCCTGTATAAATACAAACAATATCTTCATCTTTAAAACCTAATATGTCTCTATTCTTTTTTCTTACCTCTGCATCAGGTTTAAACAAATCTATATCTATACCCAAAGTCGTCACTTTTGTTTTGTGCTTTTGCACACCATACACTGAAACAGCGACATCTGCAGCGTCCGTTGTGACACAAAAACATTTCTTAATAAAAAGAGAGATGAACATACCTGGCAACGTAAACACTAAAAAACGCAAGGGTCGGTGGTGCCAACCCGTCTGCTTATTTTCTTTTTTGGATACCTCAAACGCCAAAAAAGAAGTATGATTAGCAGTAAATAGCTTGAATGACATGAAAAATTTGATAAAAACTAAATGTAGCGTATTAATATCAGCATGTGAAAAAGAATGAACAACATCAGGCTTAATCTCCTTAATCTTTCGAGCGAGACCCCTCAGTATAATTTGTTTTTTAATAGAATAATGAGGCAGACGATGTACTTTTACGCCTTCTATCTGTTTAACACCTTCAGGTTGTAGGCTCGTACCGAGAAATCTCCCAAGTGAAACTTCATAATGAGGCTGATTAAAATAGACTTGACCCGTAGAAGTAATAATATGTACCTCATGCCCTAATTGAGCTAAGGATTTGGGTAAACAGTTTTCAATATATCCCATGTTTTCTGAATACCAATTGGATATAAAAACGATTTTCATAAATTAATTTTTGAAAAAAATAGAATAAAATGGCATGAGACGACTATCTAAATATCGCAACAAAGTGTCTTTATCGGCGTAAAAATAAGACAAAAAGGCATTTAAAAATATTTATTGTTTTAAATTAAAAAATAATTATGTTAAACAAAAAACGGGTTTTAATCCTTGCCCCGCATACCGACGACGGCGAATTTGGGTGTGGTGCCACCATTAATAAGCTAATTGAATACGGCTCAGATGTCTATTATGTTGCATTTTCAGCTTGTGAGCAATCGGTGTTACCTCAATTTCCAAAAGATATTTTAGTCACTGAGGTCAAAGCTGCAACAAAAGTTTTGGGCATAAAACCAGAAAATTTAATCCTTTTTAAATACGATGTCCGAACTTTCAATTACAGACGACAGGATATTTTAGACGACATTATTCGCTTAAAAAATGATATTCAACCAGATTTAATTTTCACCCCCTCAGTAAACGACATTCATCAAGACCACGCGACTATATCGAATGAAGCTGTTCGTGCATTCAAATTCACCTCTATTTTATGTTACGAATTGCCTTGGAATAATTTTAATTTTGCCACAACTTGTTTCTCTAAATTAGAAGAAAATCATCTAAACTGCAAAGTGAAAGCATTGAAAGAATATCAATCACAAGCACACCGTTCTTATGCCGATGAAGATTTTATTCGCTCTCTGGCGCGTACACGGGGTGTGCAAGTAGGTATGCGTAATGCTGAGGTTTTTGAAGTCGTCCGTTGGATTTTTTGAAAATTATCAAAATAAAACATTGTGTATCAATATCTTGTAAACTTATATTACCGTTATATAAAAGGTTGGGGCTTTTTTGGCAACTACAAAACGTGGCAATCAGCCGCATCAGATTGTGAAGGTTACGATGCAAAACCCATTTTGGAACGTATTGTAACGGCTGCAAAAGCAGTGAAAAACGGAGAAGCAGATTTTGAAAGGGACGGATTTTTGTTCCATGAAAAAGAAGAAATTGATAATTTGACTTTTGGGTTAAATAAAGTTGTTGATAGATATGAACGTTTAAGCGTCCTTGATTTTGGCGGTTCTTTGGCGAGTCTATACCATCAGCACCGCAATTTTTTAAGCCAATTCGCCGATATAAAATGGTGCGTCGTTGAACAAAAGCATTTTGTAGATATTGGCAAAAAAGAGTTTGAAACAGATATCTTAAAATTTGAATATACAATAGAAGAAGCGGTTCAAAAATACCAACCAAATGTCGTTGTGATGTCAAGCGTGTTGCAATATTTAGAAAATCCCTACGCTTGGCTTGATGAAGTTGTAAAACAGAAAATTCCTTATTTATGGATTGACCGAACGCCTTTTTCGCAGCGAAAAAATGATTGGTTTTTGAAGCAAATCGTTGACAAACGCATTTATGAAGCGACATATCCTGTTTCTATATTAAGTTTATCAAAGTTTTTAGGCTACATCAATAAGCATTATAATATTATAGGCGAATTCAAATCTCTCGATAAATTCAATCAATTTGATTGCGAATTTTTAGGTTTTTTTTGTGCGTTAAAAAATAGTTAAACATAACCATGCTCCACTTTTGTACATTATTTGATTCTAATTATTTAGCGCGCGGTTTGGTGACTTACGAGTCCTTGATGTCTGTTACTGAAAGGGGCGCACATCTCTACGTTTTTGCTTTTGACGATAAATGTTATGAGGTATTAACAGCCATGCAGTTGCCAAATTTAACAGTTATTCCCCTTTCAGATTTTGAAGACGAACAACTTTTAGCCATCAAACCGAGCCGTTCCCGAGGCGAATATTGTTGGACTTGCACAAGTTCGACAATTGTATATTGTATCGAGCAATTCAATTTGCCGCACTGCACTTACATAGACGCTGATATGTATTTCTATCAAAATCCTAAAATTTTGATAGACGAAAAACCAGCTGATTGCTCGGTTATCATCACAGAACATCGATATACACCTGCCTACGATAAGTCAAAATTGTCAGGAAAATATTGCGTTCAATTCATGTATTTCGATAATACTGAGGGGGGGCTAAAAGTCTTGAAATGGTGGCGTGACCGGTGTATCGAATGGTGTTTCAATCGCTTTGAAGATGGCAAATTTGGTGATCAAAAATACGTGGACGATTGGACAACCCGTTTTCAAGGTGTTCACGTATTACAACATTTAGGCGGCGGTTTAGCACCTTGGAATGTTCAACAGTATGATTTTGTAGATACAAAACGAGAAGAATCTGTCGCAGAACATTTTGTTGGCGCGCCTATTCCAATGGCTATTTTAGAATCACAAAACAATATTTGGGGTTTTATAAAAGATTCATATTCAGTATTTTATCACAACTATTTATGGTACAACAAGCATCACATAAAGTATTTTCCTGCTGTTTTTTTCCATTTTCATGGCGTCAAATTATATGAAAATGGCGCAGCAGTTTATGCCCCTAAAATGTATATTTTGAGCCGTCCGATACGCACCATTTTCTACGAACCATATGTACAGAAAGTAAAAGCAGCGCAAGAAAAATTACTTAGCTTTGACCTCGATTTTGACAAAATAGGCTCTTTGTCATCCAAACAATTTCATGAAGACCGCCGCAAAGGTTGGTGGGGTTTTGTGAAAACAAATGTGCTGAACAGATTCTTAAAAACGAAACTAAATTAAACGATAAACCTTTGGCTCACATAATAGAATTACGTAATTTCTCTGACCCGCGTGGCGTACTCAATGTTGCCCAAAACCAGATTCCTTTTGATATCAAACGGGTATATTGGATTTACGGCGTGCCTTCTGATGTGCGCCGTGGTGGACACAGGCATCATTGCGCGTCACAAGCCTTAATTTGCTTGGGTGGCAGTTGTTCCATTTTCATTAATGATGGCGAAAAAGAGCAAACTTTTGTCTTAGATGCTCCCCATAAAATGCTGATTGTTGAACCAAGAGATTGGCATATTATGCACTCTTTCACGGAAAATGCAACGCTTTTTGTCTTGGCTTCAACGCCTTATGATGTGACTGATTATATTGATACACCTTATCCAAATACCAGTTTTTTGGTTGAATAGACACCCCCTCAGTATATTTTCCATTTTTAACTAAAAAGTTAAAACAAAATGCGTCAAATTGAATACGAAAATTTACATTTTTTGAATCGTCCATTTTTTGAAGATTACCGTGCTTCGTTCAACGATACCTTAGAACGTGGTTGGTTTATATTGGGCAAAAACGTTGAAAATTTTGAACAACAATTTGCTCATTACCTTGGTGTCAAACACGTCATCGGCGTTGCATCGGGTTTAGATGCATTAGAAATTCCCTTGAAATGCTGGGACTTTGAACCCCTTTCCGAAGTTATTGTCCCTTCAAATACCTACATAGCAACAGTCAATGCGATTATCAATTGCGGTCATATTCCTGTTTTTGTTGAGCCTGATATCAATACGTATAATATTGATTGTCAAAGGATTGAAGAAAAAATAACGCCCAAAACTAAGGCAATAATGCTCGTTCATCTCTACGGACAACCCTGTGATATGGCAGCAATTATGTTACTTTGTGAAAAATACAATTTGGAACTTATTGAAGATTGTGCGCAATCGCATGGGGCAACTTTTGGTGGTAAAATGACTGGAACTTTTGGAGTAGGTGCATTCAGTTTTTATCCAACAAAAAACTTGGGTGCTTTGGGTGATGCGGGTGCCATAGCGACAAATGATGAAAACTTGTATCGCAAAATTAAAGCTTGGCGGAACTATGGCTCAAATGTAAAATACAAAAATGAGTATATCGGGGACAATTCGAGGCTTGACGAAATACAAGCAGGATTTTTAACTAAAAAGTTAAACCATTTGGACAGCATTAATGCGCGCAAAAATGAAATCGCTCGTTTTTATCTCACAAACTTAAAAAGTGATTTTATTTTACCTACCGTTGATGTGCGTATGTATAATGTCTATCATATTTTTCCGATACGTCATCCAAAACGAGATGATTTAAAAGCTTATCTTTTAGAAAATGGTATAAAAACTGAAATTCATTATCCGACAGCACCCTGTGATCAAATCAGCATTCGGGCGTGGGCAAAACATTCAAATGTCAAACTTTACGATTCAGATTTTAATTTGGCGCGTCAAATTCATGATACTGAATTAAGTTTACCCATTTCTACAATACATTCAGATGAAGATATAGCATACGTTGTAGAGATTATGAATAAGTTTTAAATTTGAGATATATTTACTTTTTGTATCCTTCTTATACAATTTTAAAAAAAAACTCTTCATAATGCGTATTTTAGTCTTAATGTGTTTCATATTCTTTTTTAAAATATCTATTTTTGGACAAATGGCTGATTCCTGCCTACTTGTTGGGTCTTATACATTATCTAAAATAGAAATGAGTCAATCACTGGATTCTAATAGTCGCACCATCCCGCCCCTTCGGTGGTCGCGGTATGAACAAGTTGGTTTAATAGATACTTTGACGATTGAAGAAGATTTTGCATTTACACGTTCGATTAATTTTCTCAATCATTTTGACCAAGTATTAACAGGTCAGTTTCATGTCAAGCAAGACAGCCATTTTACTGTATTGGTTTCAAAAGGAACGCTTTATACATTGCCTATTTTAGATATAGCTGCATTAAGCCCCTCTGAATTGGTCATCATAGAAAAGTTTAAGACAAGGTGGATGAGGCGTACTTTTAATAAAAATAAATAGAAAATAACCTATGCTAAGTTCTGTAACTTAGCGTAAGTTTTGGCTTTTAAGTAGCCAATCCCTTTAAAATATTAAGCTCAATACGCTCTAAAATATCTTCAGAATCAGCCTTAACAAACGCCTTACCCGTTATTTTTTCATATAACTCAATGTATCGTTCTGAAATTTCGTTCACAAAACTATCAGGCATAATGGGCATGAATTGACCTTCTAAACCTTGAAAACCATGTGCAATGAGCCATTCTCTGACAAATTCTTTTGACAATTGACGCTGTTTTTCACCGCTTCTTTGGCGGTGGTCATACCCCTCAGTATAAAAATAGCGGGAGGAATCTGGTGTATGAATTTCATCAATGACGACGATTCGACCATCTGCTGTTTTGCCAAATTCATACTTTGTATCCACCAAAATTAAGCCTTGGGCGGCTGCCATTTCCGTACCTCGTTGAAAAAGTGCATGTGTTAAACGCTCTAAATCAATATAATCTGCTTCATTAACAATGCCTTTGGCAAGTATATCTTCACGGCTGATGTCCTCGTCATGTCCAACGGATGCCTTGGTTGTAGGTGTGATGATTGGTATTGGCAGACGGTCATTTTCTTTCAAACCTTCGGGCAATGATACGCCGCACAACATGCGCCCGCCATTCGCGTAAACCCTTGCGGCATGACCTGCTAAATAACCACGAATGACCATCTCTACCTTGAAGGTAGTGCACGCATAACCAATTGCCACATTCGGGTCTGGCGTAGAAATCAACCAATTTGGGCAAATATCCTCGGTAGCACGCAAAAAATGGCTGGCAATTTGGTTCAAAACTTGCCCTTTATAGGGGATTGGTTTCGCCAAAACGTGGTCAAAAGCCGAAATTCGGTCGCTGGCAACCATGACGAGTTTATCGCCAACGGTGTAAACATCACGGACCTTACCCCGATAAAAAGCGATTTGGTTAGGCAACTGAAAGTTGGTTTGCGCGAGAGCGTTCATATTTTTAGATTTTAAAATTCAGAGTTTCTATATGGATTCGAAAAACAAAAGTTTTAATGTCTTTGTTTTTAAAGTCCTAAAAACCCAAAATCATATTTATATTGAGCCGCAAAAGTAATAGGCGAAAGACGTATTTTAAACAAGAAATTTATGTTAAAGAAATATTTATTTGTAATCCTTTGTTTTACAATCATTTCATGTGAGAAAAAGTCTGAAAAAGATTTCAAATTTTTTGCAGCTAATTTTGTGAAAGAATATGGCGCGCTCTTTCCAGATGAGACACCCCTCAGTAAAGACAATGAAAAATTGGCTTATTTAGCCCTACCGACGGCTACTTATTTCGATTCTGTTCAACAATTCTATCAACGCTTTTCATCAGAATTGAAACAGTTTGATACCAAAAATTCGATATTTCCATACAGTCGAGAAGTGCTTAAAGTGGAGAATATTCTTAAAAATGTCAACAGTTATGTGTCAGAGCATAATCATAATCCACTGTTTTTCAATGTTTTACATGGCTTTAAACGTATTTTAGAATCGAAATACGCTAATGATGAATATCGTTTACAAACGCTGTTTAATAAACTTGACAAAGTTCCTGCTTTTTATAACGCGGCTAAAGACCAGTTGGTGAAGGCAGACCGTCCATTAGCAGATGCAGCGGTTGAGCAACAAATTCAAACCTATCTTTTTTTTGATGAAACTTTGACGGATTTTCTAAATAGTCGTCATCTACTGACCCCTCAGTATTTGGCGAGAATTGATGAAGCAAAATTGGCAGTAAAAGATTATGTCGCGTTTTTGGAGAGTTTTAGAGTAAAAAATGAGGATTAGGAGCCCCCTTAGTAAAAAAGCCCCCTTCCGAAAGTTAAAAACTTTCGGAAGGGGGCTTTGGGTTAGCGATTGCCTTCTCTCGCTCTAAATCCAATACCTTTTTTGGCATAAGTGAATTCAGACTTATCAAGTTTGAGATGTTCGACATCTTGCATCGAAATGACATTCAATTCGCGCTCGCTACGCTCTTCTTTAGTCATAGCCGCAAGGCGTAGATTGTGTTTATTGATGATGTCAGTGACGATTTGGCGTATGGTACGGGCATTACCGAAATATTTATCACGATATTCATGAATAAACGCTAGATAATTCCGCAAATGTTCTTCTGCATCAGCCGCAATGGTCACACTGCCATCGTGAAGCATGGACACTGCAATCTCCATAAGTTCTTCTGGAATATAGTCGTCAAACATGAATTTCTTGTCAAAACGGCTTGACAAACCTGGGTTTGCCTTTAAGAAAGTCTCCATATTGTCCGTATAACCAGCGACAAAAACGAAAAACTCACCGCGATTGTCTTCCATACGTTTGAGCAATGTTTGAATCGCTTCATCGCCAAAATCACCACGACCACCGCCGCCATAACTTGTCAAAGCGTAAGCCTCGTCAATAAAAAGGACACCACCGATGGATTCGTTGATTTTTTCAGCCGTTTTGATAGCCGTTTGACCTACGTACCCCGCTACAAGCCCTTGCCTATCGGTTTCGACCATGTGACCGCGTTCCAGAATACCCAATGATTTATATATTTTTGTCAATATACGGGCAATAGTGGTTTTACCTGTGCCCGGATTACCAACAAAAACAGTATGCAAATAAAAATTACCTAATACATCACGCCCCGACTCGCGATAATAGCGTACCAAATTGACCAATTCATTGATTTGCGTCTTAACTTTACCCATACCGATAAGCCGATTCAATTCATCGAGCGACAGTTTGAGTAATTGCTCGTCAATCGGTATATTCGGTAAAGCACGTTTGGTCTTCATCTGAATTTTCTCCACATCTTGCGCAGAAACCAAAGACAATTCATCTTTTGACAATTCTCTTGGATTGTCCATCGTCATCAAACGTAACCCCATATTAATTTTGGCTTGGTCAAGCACATCATAAGCAAAACGGGCATTACCAAAAGTACGGTCACGATTTCTGTACGCTTCAGTAATGATTTCATCAACCTGTTTCTTAGCATTAGGACTCAAAACAATGCCTTTTTCATGCGCCGCATAATCTGCAATTAAGGACAGTTCTTGAGGTAAATAGTCTTGAAATTCAAAAAAATGCTTGAAACGAGACCGCAAACCGGGGTTTGAATCAATAAAATGCTTCATTTCTTTGGGATAACCCGCAACAATGACGGCAAGGTCGCCTACCCCATTACTCATCTCTTTCACTAAAATCTCAACGACTTCACGCCCGAAATCCTTTGTATCGTCCAACGAACGAGCAAGTGAATACGCTTCATCAATAAACAAAACGCCGCCACGTGCCTTCTCGATTGCCTCTTTAACTTTGGGCGCAGTTTGTCCGATATATTCACCTACAAGATCCACGCGATCCACCTCATGCACGTGTCCTTTTGACAACAAACCCATTTTTTTATAGAGTTTGCCCATCATTTTAGCGACAGTTGTTTTGCCCGTTCCCGGATTGCCGACAAAAACTGAATGGACATTGATTTGACTGTCTTCGTCAAAGCCACGTTCTTTACGAATCTGTAGAAATTGCAAATACTGAGCATGATCCCGAACTTTTTGCTTGATTTGGCTCAAACCTATCAAAACTTCAAGTTTACTCATGACTTCATCAAACGACACATCATTAGCATCTTCAACTTGCTGTACGATGGGTGTAACCTGGTTCGGTAAAAAAATCGGTTGTGTACCTTCTAAAAACTCATCGGATACTTCAAAAGGCAAGACAGCCAATAGTTTATCCATAAAAACCACTTCACATGTATAGTGGTCGTTACGCCAAGAGCCTTTGACATTTGAGCCCCAACCTGCTGTAATCGTCAGATATTCATCTTTTCTTTCGACACGATGCAAACGAACGATTTGACCTTTTAACTCACGTGCATTGTTGTAGAATTTAGTAAACAACTCACATTGCCAGCTTTTGTTAAGGTTTAAATTCTTTAGCGTGATTTCTGCATATATATAACGTGTCTCTTCGCCGTGCAACATGCGATAATAGAGTCGTTCGGTTTCAGGAATATCATCATAAGGTCCCTCGTACAGTTTGAGAGATTGAATTTCGATATAAGGGTTGTCATCATGCGTGACTTCACGACCACCATCTTCAATATAAAAGTATTTAGTTGCCACTTTTTCACCATCCACATAAGCCTCCCAATAGTAAGTTCCTTTCTTCCAAAAAGCTCCTTCTTTTTTATTGCCCCAACCTTCTCGTACATAAATGACGTTATCATATTTACTTACTTTTCGACGAAAAGGTAACGTACAAAGTTCTGTTCGACCTTTTTTAAGCGAGAAACACTTCAATTCGACTTCGACATCCCAGTCGTCAAGGTCAAACATCTTATTATATAGTGATAATTCTGCGTACATATAAGCAGATTCGTAACGGTCAAAAACTTGCCGATATTTCTTTTTGTTATCCGCTAACCATTCTGTGGATGCGTAAACTTTTAGTTCACGGAATTTGAATTTTCTAAATTCTTGTGATTCAAAAACTTCGTCGTTATATATCATAATTGCTCGGGTGTTGGGTTTTAATTATTAAAACGAATCTAATTTAACTCTTTTCTGGACACAATAGTTATTTTTTTTTTGAAATTTTATCCACATTATTAAAAAAACCTGTTTTTACGATAAATTGATTAGCTAATTTCAATTTATAAATATATTTTTTCAAGATTTACTCCCCCTCAGTATACACGCCATAAAAAGAAAAAAACGCAATAAATTCAGCCTTGAAATATTTAATTTCCATAATTTATAACACCAAAACGATACCATAAACCCTAATTTTGAAATTTTAAAATCTTAAATCAAGTATTGTCTCAAAACTTTTTACCTTTGGTTATTGTTAAAATAGAAAAACAGATACTAAAATGAAAAGACGATTATTCCTGAAAAACGTGCCTTTAATCGCACCTGCTAGTATCGCCGTTATCGGTTGTAAATCTGTTGGTGCAAAAAAGGATTCTGAAAAATCATTATCTAATAACAAAAACAACCAAACTATTATGGCTTTCGAACTTCCCGCACTCGCTTATGCGCCAGCTGCGCTTGAACCACACGTTGATGCTAAAACCATGGAAATTCACCATGACAAGCACCATGCAGCTTATGTGTCAAACTTAAACAACGCTGTTACCGCCGATGCAAATGCTCAAGGTAAAAGCCTTGAAGAACTTATCGCAAATATCTCAAAATATCCAGCCGCCATTCGCAACAATGGCGGTGGGCATTGGAATCACTCTATGTTTTGGCAAATAATGTCACCCAATGCAGGCGGTGCCCCCAAAGGAGATATTGCCACTGCTATCAACAGCACATTTAGCAGTTTTGAGAATTTCAAAAAAGAGCTTACACAAGCTGCTATGACCCGTTTCGGCTCTGGTTGGGCTTGGTTATCTGTTGATTCAAGCAAAAAACTTATCGTAAGTTCAACACCCAATCAAGACAATCCACTGATGGACATTGCTGATAAAAAAGGTACACCTGTGCTTGGTATTGATGTTTGGGAACATGCTTACTATTTGCATTACCAAAATCGTCGTGCCGATTACATCAATGCTTTCTTTAATGTGGTTAATTGGGATGAGGTAAATCGTCGTTTCAAAGCCGCTCATGGCTAAAAATACTGAGGGGTATTATTATTTTACAGTTTGACTAAAAATAAATTGAATAATATAAAAAATGCTTTTGGTACGTTTTAATGACGTAATTCAAAGGCATTTTTTTATTTCATCCTAACTTTTGTTAAAACGATGTATTTTTTCTTTTAATTAACATCCCCAAACCAAAAATTTACGTATATAAAAAGTGTTCCCCAAAATTTTGTTAAACTTATCTAAAAACATTGCTTCTCATTTTTAATTTATTCATATTTGTAATTCAATCTTCAAACGCTAAAAATTATTTTCCTTGAACCATATTTTCTAATCTAAAACTCGTAAGCCATGATAATATTCATCATTTTTGTTTTAGTCACTTGCGTTTTCGCTTTTGCTTCTAATAACGAAACCCGCACCAGCCGCCTAAGGTAAAAATTTTCAAAAAACAAGAAAAAAAAGAGACTGTTAGTTTTATTGTCAAAATTGAATTTTTTATTCAATCAATCACAATAATAACAACAGTCTCTTTGCTTTTTGTCAAAAAATGAAGGACATAGTGGCAGAGTTCATTATCTTTGCTACAGGAATCTTGGCTGTCTCACCAGCCTTTCTTATCTTTATTTTGCCAACCAATTTCAAGGGCGAATATTCGCCAAAATATATAATCAGAGGACAATTATGGAAGTATTAGCAGCAAAAAAAACAACTAAATCAGGTGCTAAACCTGCTAAAAGTACCACTTTGTATAGTGCAGACCAATACAAAGATTGGTACACAATGATGTATCGGATTCGTCGCTTTGAAGAGCGTGTCTTGGAGTTTTATGGTGAGTTTGTACGTGGTTTCTGTCATGTTTATATCGGACAAGAAGCCATTGCAGCAGGTATGAAATCTGCTTTAAAACCCATGGACGGTGTCGTCACAGCCTATCGTCAGCATGGTATTGGTCTTATGAAAGGCGTTCCAAGCCGCGAAGCGATGGCTGAATTGTTTGGTCGTTCCACAGGTGTTGTAAAAGGAAAAGGCGGTTCGATGCACTTTTTCTATGCGCAAAACAAGTATTTTGGCGGAAATGGCATTGTCGGTGCGCAAATTGGCATTGGTACAGGCATCGCTTTCGCTGAAAAATACAAAGGAACAGATTTGCTTTGCGTTACTATGTTTGGCGACGGTGCAGCACGTCAAGGTATCCTTTATGAAGCCGCAAATATGGCAATGACTTGGAAATTACCTGTCATCTACGTTTGTGAAAACAACGGCTATGCGATGGGCACATCCGTTGAACGCACCTCAAATGTTAGAGACATTTCAACCGTTGCAGAAGCATTTCAAATGCCCGCTGAAATTGTTGATGGTATGAATCCAGAAGCTGTACATGAAGCATTTGTAAGAGCTGCTGAACATATTCGCGCAGGAAATGGTCCCTATTTCCTTGAAATTAAGACCTATCGCTACAAAGGTCACTCTGTAAGTGACCCTGAAAAATATCGGAAAGATGAAAAAGGTCGTGCCGAAGTGGCTCGTTACAAATCCATTGACCCTTTGAAAACAACCCGTACTAAAATGCTTGAAATGGGTATTTCAGAGTCCGACATTCAAGCGATTGAAGACGCAACCGATGTTGAAATGCAAGCAGCAGTGGATTTTGCCAAAGCATCACCTTATCCAAATGCTGACGATTTGTACGAAGATAATTACGTACAAACCGACTATCCATTTATGAAAGATTGATTATCAATATTTTAAGTAGAAATACATCCGTCTGGCTTCTCGCAAGACGGATTTTTTTTTACTTTTACCCCCCTCAGTCATGCTTTCAGTCATGCTTCCAGCTTGATGAAGCCGTAGGCATCACTTGATGGAGCGTTCGCACCATAATTCTAGTTTTTAAAACTTTAAAATATGCTTAATCAGATTCTAACCGAACTTCAACCATCAAAAACCAAACTCGTTGCTGTCTCAAAAACAAAACCCCATGAAGCCATTTTTGAACTATACAATCAAGGGCAGCGTGCCTTTGGCGAAAACTATGTCCAAGAATTGGTGGATAAACAAGCCGTTCTGCCCAAAGACATTGAATGGCATTTTATCGGTCATTTGCAATCCAATAAAGTGAAATACATTGCTCCTTTTGTAGCTATGATTCATTCTGTGGATTCCTTCAAATTATTGCAAGAAATCAACAAACAAGCCGCTAAATATGAGCGCATCATAAAGGTGCTATTACAATTTCATATTGCCGAAGAAGAATCGAAATTTGGCTTCGATACTGAGGGGGTCAAAAAAATCGCAGAAGAATTAAATCAATCAACTTTAAAAAATATTGACATTTGTGGCGTCATGGGTATGGCAACATTTAGCGATGACAAAACACAAGTAAGGCGTGAATTTCAACATTTAAAACAAATTTTTGATAATTTAAAAAATACTTATTTTGCTGATAGTCAATCATTTACCGAGATTTCAATGGGTATGAGCGATGATTATAAAGTGGCAATAGAAGAGGGTTCAACGATGGTGCGTATGGGTAGCCTGTTGTTCGGAAAACGCAATATTCTATGAAAAAAATATTCTTAAAAAAAGGAAGAGATGAAGCTGTAAAACGGCATCATCCTTGGATTTTCAGCGGTGCTGTTGGCTATTTAGAAGGAGAACTTCAAGACGGCGATTTGGTCGAAGTGTATGATTCAAAAAAACAATGGTTGGCAATTGGCTATTACAACGATGGTTCAATTATGGTTCGCGTATTGAGTTTTGAGCCAACGATTATTGATGCCGATTTTTGGTTTGACAAATTAAAAAACGCTTTTAAATACCGTCAAAGATTAAATCTAACACATTCAGAATCAACGAATTGTTATCGTCTCGTTCATGCGGAAGGCGATGGATTGCCTGGATTAATTGTTGATATTTACGGTTCAGTTGCCGTTGTACAATGTCATTCAATAGGCATTCACCGACAAATTGAGCCCATAAAAAACGGTCTTCAAAAAGTATTTGGTGAAAAACTGACAGCCATTTATGACAAAAGTGCTGAAACATTACCCCCTCAGTATGTGAGTCAAAATGATATCAAAAACGATTACCTTTTCGGCGAAATGGACGTGCCAATGACCGTTTATGAAAACGACAATGCCTTTGCTGTAGATTGGATAACTGGTCAAAAAACAGGTTTTTTTCTTGACCAACGCGACAATCGGGCATTGCTGAGCCGTTATGCAAAAGGCAAATCTGTTTTGAATGCTTTTTGTTATTCAGGCGGTTTTTCTATTTATGCCTTGAAAGCAGAGGCAAAATCCGTTCATTCTATCGATATTTCGCCAAAAGCGATTGATTTGACTTTAAAAAATGTCGAAATCAACCGTCCTTTCATAGGTGAACACACCGCTGCCGCCGTAGATGTCATGGCTTATTTGAAAGAAAATAACCGTATTTTTGATGTGATGATTGTTGATCCGCCTGCTTTTGCAAAGTCTATAAATAAACGGCATAATGCGGTGCAAGCCTACAAAAGGTTAAATGCCATGGCTTTGCGTCAGATTACTGAGGGGGGCATTTTATTTACTTTCAGTTGTTCACAAGTCGTTGATACTCAGTTGTTTTATGATACCATTGTGGCTGCGGCAATTGAAGCAGGAAGGCGTGTGCGTGTGATGCACAAATTGACACAACCTGCCGACCATCCTGTAAATATTTTTCATCCTGAAGGGTCGTATTTGAAAGGATTGGTATTGTATGTGGCGTAATGTATTAACGAAAAATCTCTTTCATATCTACTTCAATATCTAAATCATCGTCTTTTATAATACCGCCAATATAGTTTCTAACTCCTTGATTGGGTATAAAAACAGCAATCATTTTAAGCGTAGGGACAACAATCCAACAAGATTTTACACCCGAAGGGAAGTAAATATCAAAGATTTTGTCTTTCAATTCATCAATACTTTGAGTTGGTGATAATATTTCTATCGTTAATAAAGGTATTTCCTTATACTTTATTTGATCATTAAACCAATCATGTCCACTTGCTTGGAAAATGCACAAATCTGGGTTGGCTTTACCATTTGGTAAGTCAAGGCTTAATTCAGTCGGTATGTCGTATTGAGTAAAACGACCCAAACAAATCGTGAGTCTGGATTGTAATATTGAATGATTTAAACTTGGCATAGGCTTTCCTCTTTCGAGTTCGTACTCGGTTTCATATGTTTGTTTTTCAGTTAAAACGGCTTGTGTTATTTCCATTGTACCTCAATTTTAATGCAAGATACCTTACTTTTACCCAATTTTCAACCCCTAAGTACTTTTTATATTTCAAATAAAAAACATCATATCATTGAAAGCTAAAAAAAGTTTCGGTCAACATTTCCTCAATCGCCCAGATATTGCACGTCGTATAGCAGATGGTCTTTTGTTAACTGATGAGTTAGGCGGTCGTGTCCTTGAAGTCGGTCCTGGCAAAGGCATGTTGACTCAGTTTTTAATAGAAAAAAAATTCAATTTAGTTGCTGTCGAAGCCGATAAAGATATGGTCGCTTTTATAAATCAAAAATATGACCCCCTCAGTATAAAAGTCGTTTTTGAAGATTTTATGAAAATTGAGATGTCTAAAATGTTTGATAATCAACCTTTTAGTCTTATTGGAAATTTTCCATACAATATTTCAAGCCAAATCATTTTCAAAATGATTGACAACAGAACGCTTGTGCCTGAAATGGTCGGCATGTTTCAATTAGAGATGGCGGAACGTGTTGTGGCGAAACCTGGTGGTAAAGATTATGGCGTTATCAGTGTGTTGACACAAGCTTTTTATGACGGCAAAAAACTGTTTAATGTTGATAGAGGTAGTTTTTCACCACCGCCAAACGTCCAATCCGCTGTCATTCGTTTGACGCGAAAAGAGAATCAAGACTTAGGCTGCGATGAAAAACTGTTTAGAAATGTTGTGAAAACGGCATTTAATCAAAGGCGCAAAATGTTGCGCAACACCATGCGTCCTTTGTTTGAGAAAGACCCCTCCGTATTAGAAGATGTATTTTTTAATCGCCGACCTGAAACGCTAAGTTTAGAGGAATTTATAGGTTTGACTAAGCAAATAGAAGGTTTGTAAAACAGTTTAAAGCGTATTTAAATGAAATCAATAAAAAATAAAACCATTCTTGGCGCACATGACCATCTGATAGCGATGGATGTTTATCGCCCCGATACAACAGACCTTGTTCCTGTCGTTATTTTTGCGCATGGTTTCAAGGGTTTTAAAGATTGGGGTTGTTGGCATTTGATTGCAGAATCATTTGTAAATCAAGGTTTTGCGTTCATCAAATTTAATTTTTCACACAATGGCACGACACCCCAAAGGCTTGATGAATTTGCTGATTTAGAAGCATTTGGACAAAATACATACTCAAAAGAAGCGTCTGATTTAGAGGCTGTTTTGGATTGGACAACTAATGAGGCTGCCGGTTTATGTTTAAATTTAAAGCAATTATCATTAATTGGACACAGCCGAGGCGGTGGTTTAGCGATTGCAAAAGCGGCTAATGACGACCGTATAAAAAAATTAGTTACTTGGGCGGCAGTTCCTTCATTGGCTTGGTTGTGGGCATCCAAAATTGTAAAAGAACAATGGCAAAATGAGGGTGTTATCTATCAACAAAACGCTCGAACAGGGCAAAATATGCCGCTTTATTACACATTATGCGCTGATTATGAAGTCAATGAATCTATTTTTAATTTAGATATTGTAGCGCCGAAAGTTTCTCAACCTTGGTTGATTGTTCATGGCGAAACAGATACAAGTGTCTTGCCCACCGCAGCCATACATCTCCATCATTTGCAATCAAAGGCACATTTGGTATTTATTCCCAATGCAGACCATACTTTTGGCGGTAAACATCCCTGGATTTCCAATAAATTACCACTTCAAAGTATTGAACTTGTGCAAAAAACAGTCGATTTTTTAAAAGTTTAACATCAAAACTTCAGATGCCGCACCGTTTGACCATCGTTAATTAATTGTTTTAATGAATCAATGCCAATTTTTAAATGCTTATTCAAATAAGTGGATGTGACCGTTTTGTCATTTTCCTCCGTTTTGACCCCTTCTGGAATCATCGGAATGTCACTTACCAACAACAATGCGCCCGTTGGTATATGATTTTTGAAACCCACTGTAAAAATCGTTGCTGTTTCCATATCAACAGCCATGCAACGCAACTCGCGCAGATACTCTTTAAAGTCTTCTTTGTGTTCCCAAACGCGGCGGTTGGTTGTATAAACTGTACCCGTCCAATAATCCATTTCGTAGTCTCGAATCGTTGTCGAAATCGCTTTTTGCAAGGCAAACGCGGGTAAAGCAGGAACTTCAGGCGGCAAATAATCGTTAGATGTACCTTCACCGCGCACCGCAGCAATCGGGAGAATCAAGTCACCCACTTTGTTTTTATCGTGTCTTAAACCGCCACATTTACCCAAAAACAAAACCGCTTTGGGTCTAATGGCGGTCAATAAATCCATAATTGTCGCCGCATTGGGGCTTCCCATACCGAAATTAATGATTGTAATATTATCCGCAGTGGCACATTGCATCGAACGGTCTTTTCCCATAACTTCAACATCATGCCATTCAGCGAAAAGGTTGACATAGTTAGAAAAATTAACAAGAATGATGTACCGCCCAAATGCTTCAAGTGGTAACCCAGTGTAACGTGGCAGCCAATTATTGACAATTTCTTGTTTTGTCTTCATATTTAAAATTTTGATTGTGACTTGTTTATAAATTAGTTTTCTCTTTCATGTAGGGTGATTTGAGCGAAGGTACGCAAACACCGTTTATTATCTTATTTATTTGATGAAAAAGTGGATTGGTATTTTTCCTAAGGAATGACAACAAAATAAGTTACCCCACTTCATTTTGCAAGGCATTGGCTTTCAACGTATTGCATATTCATCATTCATCATTAAAATATTCATCATTACTAAACCAGTCATTCTGGAATAATTAAAGCGGTTTAAGTTTTTAGTGTATTGTTTTTGGTGTTTAGATTCATAGAAGTAATTGATTTTCAATGCTGAAACCGATTCTAAACACTCGATTACTAAACACCATACACTTAAAATACATTTATTAAAACTTTCGCGGGGGACACGAATTGACACATTTAATAGGCTACGTTACAACTTTGATAACAACGTTACCCGTTTTTTGACCTGATTCAACATATTTGTAGGCTTCTGTGATTTGTTCTAAAGTGTATGTTCTGTCAATAACAGGTTTAAATAATCCTTTTTCTACAAGTTCTTTGAGAAAAACAACGTCCTCTTTTGTAATGGTGGGGATTGGAAATAACAATTTTTTACTGCCAAAAAGGGGCGTTGCGAGCGCGAAAAGTATATTTTCTGCATTTTTGCCCAATTCTGTTGAAATGTAAATGCCTTTTGAAGTGAGTAACGGCTTGCATTGTCCAAACGAACTTTTGCCTACGGCATCAAAAATGAATTCAAATTTCTTATCCGTGTTTGTGAAATCCTGTGTTTGATAATCAATGACCTCATCTGCGCCCAAAGATTTAACAAGTTCCACATTTTTGGTATTACAAACGGCAGTAACAATTGCACCAAAATATGTCAAAAGTTGAACGGCAGCCGAACCAATTGCTCCCGTAGCGCCATAAACTAAAACATTCTGTCCGCGCTTTATTTTAGCCGCTCGAATGTTATTCAAGGCATAATGCCCCCCCTCAGTAATTGGCGCTGCTTCATAAAAATTTGCGTTAATCGGTAAACTTGTAAGGGCTTCATTTTCGGCAATTGTTAAATATTCGCCATGCCCGCCCCATGTTTTGTCGTTGAATCCAAAAACTTTATCGCCTTTGTGGAAAGTCGTTACATTCTTCCCGATTTCCTCAATGACGCCTGCAAATTCACAGCCCAATATTTGATGTTTGGGGCGAAAAAGCCCGCTCCAAAATCGAGAAATAAAATATTCTGCACTGCGAAAACCTGCGTCCGTTCGGTTTACCGTTGTTGCATATATTTTAACCAACACTTCATTGTCTTTGGGTATGGGTTTGTCCACTTCCTTCAATTGGGCAACTTCTGGTGGTCCATATTGTGTATAAACGACTGCTTTCATTTTATTTCTTTTAACCTATTTTTTGCCTCTTCATTTTCTGGATAAATCATAATCGCTTTTTTGAAATAGGTAATAGCATCGTTTTTTCTATTCAATGCTAACTAAATATTACCCATTGTCACCATTACTAAATCTCGATTTTGGAATTCTGCGACATTATTTTCTGCAATAATTCTGGCATCTTCATACATTTTTAACGTCCTTAACTGGTCAGCAAGAAAATTCATTGAAATCCAATCAATGTAATAATGTGCAGATCGTAATAGTATTTTGTTCCAGGTTCAAATACCAAAGCGGAATCCATATATACCTTTATATATTCTTCTCTTGTAAAATTTTGACGACTGATTCTTGGAAAAAAATCTTTCATAACGTCATAATTAGGCATTCCTGAAGTATGGCTCAAAAGTTGTCTGATGGTGACTTTACCCGAAGATTTACCCAAAAACTCGGGTAGGTATTTTGAAATACTACTATCCAAATGAATCAATCCCTTTTGAACCTGTATGAGCATCAAAACTGCCGTGAAAGGTTTTGAAATTGAGCCAATCATAAATTTGGTATCCGTTGTGTTGGGTATATGCCATTCTCGATTAGCCAAACCAAAAGCAGATTTGTAAATAACCTTACCATGCTCGGCAACTAATACACTGCCATCAAACATATTGAAGTTGTGATAAGCCTTCATTAAATCGTTCAATTTATCTTTTTTGCTTTGTGCAACACTTAAAGTTGTTGTCAAAACGAAAAAAGGAACAAAAAAGGAATAGAATCTCATGTCATAAAAATTTTAAAAGTTTTTCTAAAGCATCAGGAAAGTGTGTTTTCACGTATGTTTCTAAGTCCATTATTCAATTTTGAAATAAAGAAAGGACGAAGATGGAAAATAAACTTAAAGCGTTTCTACGTTTCAAAACATAAATTTTACAAACATTTGTGTTATTAGTATGTAAAATGAACAAATTACTGAGGGGGTATCCAAAGCAATCAAATCGTTGAATACTTCCCTTTATTGGGTTTTCGACCGTCTTTTGTGCGACCCATGACGGATTATGCGGTGGCTTAATGGATAAATAAAAACGCCTCTACTTTTGGTAGGGGCGTTTTTGTTTTTATATTTTTTGTAAAATATTAAGGGGATATCAATCGGCTTTGATACGTTGGATACTCCCTCAGTATTTTTAGTAAAATTAGAGTTAACGATTGAGTATTTGCGAAGGCAGGGAATTCATGGTTTGTTGTGCCCGATACAAATGCCCATTTGAAAATATAAAGTTCAAGTTAACAACAAAAGCTAAATTGAAACCGTCCTGCCTGAACCACAGCTGATAATGATTTGCAGCCCATGTTCCATTTTCCAGCCCTAACTTTTGACAATGCATTGTTGTGCGTTCACCTTTTATTTTTTTGGATTATCCCAAGTTCCTAAAATCTCTATGTATTTAGCATTCTTTTTTCGTAATAGATTCATCCTGTTTAGAAATTCGGGCATATCAGGTTTTACTGTTTTAAATAATTCCACCCTGTCTTTAAGATGGCGTTCAAAACCACTTGGAGTAATGGTCAACCGTGCCGAAATTAGCTTGTCCGTGCGGTGTGCCACGCGGGATTAAGATATAGGAGCCGGCTGGCAATGTATAAATGGAATCTGCCACCTTAGCGGTAAGAGTTCCTTCCAACACATAAAACGACTCGTCCCAAGTGGCATGTACATGCAAAGGTGTTTTGTAGCCTGGCAGTTCGATTAATTCAACCAGAGACCATGCGCCTTGCGTGTCTGCGCTGTCCACCAGGAATCTGCCTGTACCAGAATCATAAAATAGTTCTGATGGTTGTCCAGTCTTGTGTACAACTATTCTCGGCTTGGTAGCATTTTGCCTAATGGTTGAATCTTCATATATTGTTTGACATTTTATTGATTGACAAAAATTAATAAACAACGAAACAAAAATAATTATAGCCGAAGTTGAGTGGTTAAATACGGTTTTCTTTTTCATATGTACAAATTTAACGATTGTAATTGTCAAAGGTGACGCACAACTCGTAAATAGACGAAGTACTCTCGTGCCGTTACTTCGCAATACTCACAAAAATAAGGTAGAGATATGAATGTTTTATTCTTTTCAAATCTTTTTTCAATAAATTAAACCATAAAAATCAAAAATACTGAGGGGGTACTTCTGTTCATCCAAACGCCTTTATTGTTCTTCAACACGATATTTTTTCTTAGAGCAAGAAATTGTGGCTGTTAGAAAAGTCCGTTAGGACTATCCCCGTTTATAGAATAATCAATGAAAAATATGTCATAAGGTGCGTAGCATCGACACCCTTAATTTTTAAGACATAAGCTTACCGCGTGCCAGTGCGACGCACCTTAATAAAAGTGTGGTTTTTACTGTCTATGAGCGCATTCTGCGCCATCACGCTCTGCCTGATAAACGGGGATAGTCCTAACGGACTTTTCTAATAGCAATAACTTTCATACACTATGATATTTTTTACAATTTCCCATCTTTTTAATGTGTGCCAAACTTATTAATTGATTCTTACGTCCTTACATAGATTACCCAACCTTTTCCCTATCTGTTTTGATGTTTTTTATTGATTTTCGGTGCATTACATAGCATTTCCTTTCCTGCACATAACTGTTTTGAAGTTTTAATTAATTTTTAAAGCATGACATATAAAAATCAAGGTTTTTCATAACTGTTTTGAAGCATTACACAAACGCCACTTGCTTATTCCAGTGTAAAAAGTAACTGTTCAGGTCTATCTTCCATTTTTATTTGTCTGACAAAATCGTCGAATGCCGCATCATGATCGCTTTGCGGACCATACATATCCATGACATAGCCAATCAACCCATCTTTGGCTTCCATAAGATATATGACAGAAGAGTCTCCGGGGTCGGAGTCTCCCTCAAATCGATATGTTTTGATAATTTTCAAATCGTCAGGAACATATTCATTACCACTGGGCGCAATAAATACATTATTTCCCATTTGAAATTCATTATCGTAACGTTGTTTGCGTAACTTTTCTAATACACCACTCAACGTTGTCATCACACTTGCATGGTTGTCCATAATATTTATTTTTAAAAGTGAAAACAATTTAATGTTAATATAGGCTTACCTTATCATAACTAATTATTGCACCATTAATTATAGAAGCCCACCCTATTTTTTTAATTTTTATGCAAAATTCATTGTATTAATGGGTATAAACGTTACACAATTTTAAAAATAAGTTGTAAAATTCTATTTAACTAAGGAAAAAGGGATAAAACCAAGAGAATACAAACACCAACATACTCAAATGTGTACTTTGGGGTTTGATTGCGTCACGTTCGGGTAATTTTTGAAGTTGCATCAACGTTAAGCAAAGGTTTTTAAGACTTAAAACTAAAATTATAAAAAATATCATGGCTCAATTGCGCTTTTCTATCGCTGTTTTACTGTTTTTTTCCCTTTATGCGCCCTGCGAAATCTCTGCTCAAGTAGGTAAATTGCCGCCTTTTCGCATTATGCAAACCAATGGGCAAATATTTAATGCTACGCAGTTGCCCATTGGCAAACCGATTGTGGTCATATACTTTGACCCTGATTGTCATGATTGTCAAGCCTTAATGGGACAATTGTTTTCGCAGACAAAATCGTTTCAGAAAGCGTCTTTGGCGTTGATAACCAATGCTTCTATCAATCAAGTTATTGTTTTTGCGGATAAATATAAAGTGGCAACATATAAAAATATGGTCGTGGGTACTGAGGGGGTAAATGCGCCGATTGGACAATATTACCAGTATCCGCCCATGCCTTTTGTGGCACTGTATGACAAAAACGGGAACTTGTTGGTGACTTATAAAAAGAAGATTCCAATGGCGGATTTGGTTGAACGATTGGGAAAATTGAAATAAGCGGTTATGTAAAACTCAATAAGCGTTAGAAAGTATCTCATATGTCAAAAAACTGCGAACATTTACTTTTATCGTCTTAAAAAAACATTTAAAAAGCCCAAAATTCATACATGAAACCATAAAAGAGGTTAAGGATAATGTATAAAAAGATTGAAAATTAGTTTATGTTTAAGGTGCAACTAATAAAAAAGAGGCGTTTTGATTTTTTTTGAACGCTGATTGGACTGATTTGAGTGATTTGCTCTGATTTTTTTTTCTTTATACAGATTTAAAAATCAGCGCAAATCAGTCAAATCAGTCCAATCAGCGTTCAAATCAAATTTCGCTCATCAAGTTTGATAGACAACTATTTATCGCCAACCACCGCCTAACGCTTTATAAAGATTCGTGACGGCATTATATTGCCTTTTCTTTGTTTCTATTAATTCTAAACGGGATTCGAGGGCATCGCGTTGTGTCATCAACACTTCAAAATAATCGGCGCGGGCAGATTTGAATAAGTCGTTGGAAATGTCAATCGCTTGAATATGGGCTTCGACTTCTCTACTTTTTACCTCATATAATTTGCCTAAATTATTGATATTTGACAACTCATTGGACACTTCAACGTAGCCCGTTAATATACTTTTTTGGTAATCGTACATGGCGGATATTTGCGCCGCTTTGGCATTGCTAAATTCTGCTTCTATGGCTTTACGATTGATAATCGGCGCGGCTAAGTCGCCGATGACTGAAAGCATCAATGACTCAGGTGTACGCAACAAAAAACGCGGTTTAAACGCCTGAAATCCTGCCGATCCTGATATGTTGAAGGACGGATAAAATTCGGCTTTTGCGATTCTAACATCACAATCCGTTGCAAACAATTCCAGTTGCGCTTGCTTTATATCTGGACGATTGATGAGCAATTGTGAAGGAATGCCGTCTTTTATTTGCTTCGGTAGTTGCGTCATAAAACCTGAAGTATCTCGAATAATGGGTTGTGGAAAACGACCTAAAAGGAAGTTAATCTGATTTTCGTTCTCCTTTATTTTTTGAAGAATATCAAATTCGAGACTTTGCGAATTTAAGACTTCTGCTTCAAATTTTTTAACCGCTAATTCAGTGACTCTCGCTGCTTCTTTTTGCACTTTCACAATTTCCAAAGCATTTTGCTGCAATTTGATGGTTTTCCTGATGATGTCTAATTGATTGTCTAAAGCAAGCAATTCGTAGTAGTTATTGGCAATTTCAGCCACTAAGTTTGTTATAACGAAATTTCTACCTTCAATGGTGGCTAAATATTTCGTAAAAGCGGCTTTTTTAGCATTTCGTAGTTTTTGCCAAATATCGACTTCCCAGCTTGAATGGATGCCGATGAAATAATCTCCCAAAACTTTAGGCACTATTCTTCCGGGCGTAATTTCAGCCGAAGCATCCCCCGCGCCTTGACTAGTATAACGTCCGACCTTTTCGCCACCGACGGCAACACCTGCTGTGGTATATGGCAAAATGAGGCTGTGTTTTATTTTAACATTGTTTCTGGCAATCTCAATGTCTTGCAATATCATCAACAAATCAAGATTGTTACTGAGGGCTGTGTCAATGAGTGCCACTAAGCCTTTATCTTCAAAAAACTCTTTCCACTTGATGGTCGCCGAATTGGTGGTGTCTTTTGCATCGTTAAAAGATGCTGGCATCGCTTTGTCGTACGTACTTTGAACAGGCGTAAGGTCTTTTTGAATCGCGTCATACTTATTTTTAATCGGTGCAAATATTTTGCAACCTGTAGAGAATAGTAAGTAGAATAATAATAAACCGATGCTGTATTGTTTCTTTATTAATTTCATTTTATGATAATTCTTAAGATTAAGAAATTAGGCCTTTTTCAATTTTTGTGACGTTTATACTGAGGGGGTACTTAGAATAGGGAAAATTTCCCTATTCTTTCCTAAACACCACAAAACTTGTCATTGAACTAAGAAACTGTTTTAAAACCAAAAGATATGTTTTTCATGTAGAGGGCGACTGCAAGGGTCGCCCTCTGTGCGAGCGATAAATTTTATATTTTTGCCATAAACGGGCGACCGCATGCGGTCTAAATCATAATCCATTAAGGAACTTCTTCACTTAAAGGATTTTCTTCTTCATCATCGACGAGAATATGTTTTTCAGATACTTTAGCGAAAATGTAATAAAGCCCAGGGATGATAAGTACACCCATGATAGTTCCAAAAATCATCCCGCCCGCAGCCGCAGAGCCGATTGTTCTGTTGCCAATTGCGCCTGGACCCGTTGCAAAAACCAAAGGAATCAAACCGGCAATAAAAGCAAAAGAAGTCATTAGGATAGGACGAAGCCTTACCGCCGCACCCTCGACAGCCGCTTGGAATGGCGACATACCTTCTGCATGTCTTTGTACAGCAAACTCGACAATCAATACCGCATTTTTACCCAATATACCAATGAGCATGACCATGGCTATTTGTGCATAAATATTATTTTCTAAATCGAATATGTATAAGAAAAAGAATGCACCAAATATGCCAACGGGCAAGGACAACAATATGGGTAAAGGCAATACAAAACTCTCATATTGCGCGGCTAATACCAAATAGACGAAGATGAGTGAAATGAGGAAGATATAAAGGGCTTGATTGCCTGTTCTAACTTCATCTATCGAAATACCCGCCCAGTCAATACCAAATCCTTGTGGCAGTTTTTCTTTAGCGACTTGCGCCACTACTGCCAATGCCGTACCGCTACTATACCCTGGAGCAGGTCCGCCACTAATTTCTGAAGAATTGTAAAGGTTATGTCTTGTTATTTCAGATAAACCGAATACTTTTTCCAATGTCATAAAAGCAGCATAAGGCACCATTTCGCCTTTATCATTCTTGCAATAAAGTTTCAAAATGTCTTCTGGTAAGGCTCTATACTGAGGGAGTGCCTGCACCATGACTTTGTACTGACGGTCGTATTTGATGAAACTCGTTTCGTAATTACTACCAATCAAAGTTGAAAGATTATTCATGGCATTGTCAATAGTAATCCCTTTTTGTTGAGCTTTATCATTATCGACTTTTAGCACATACTGCGGAAAACTTGCACTATAAAAACTAAAGACCGATGACAGTTCTTTTCTTTTGTTCAATTCTTGAACAAAATCATTATTCACCTCTTCCATTTTTTTGAAATTACCGCTGCCCGCTTTATCGAGCAGTCGCAACTCAAAACCGCCCGCAGCACCATATCCAGGTACGGCTGGAGGAGGGAAAAATTCGATTTTAGCGCCTTTAATATTTTTTACTTTTTCCTCCAATTCTTTCATGACTTCTGCTGTCGAGTGCTTCCGTTCATCCCAGCTTTTCAAATTGATAAGGCAACTACCGGCGTTCGCACCTGTACCTTCAGATAGAATTTCGTATCCTGACATGGTTGATACAGATTTTATCTCTTCCATACTGGTCGCAATTCTCTGTACTTCCAAGGCAACTTCATCAGTTCTCTCTAAAGTTGAACCGGGAGGGGTCAGAATGATGGCATAAAAAAGCCCTTGATCTTCATTGGGAATAAATCCTGATGGCACTGTTTTGTTGACTTGCCAAGTTGCCAAACAGAAAAGTATTAAAACTGCAAAAGTTATGACTCTTCTGCTGACAATAGCGCTGACAACTTTTTTGTATCTGCCTTGCAATTTGTCGAAACCGTTATTAAAACTGGCAATAAAACGATTGAGCCAAGTCCTCTTTTTGGGTACACCATGCGTGTTTTTCAACAACATGGCACACAAGGCAGGTGTAAATGTTAAAGCAACTATACCTGACAAGATAATTGCCGTTGCCATCGTCACTGAAAACTGGCGATAAAAAATACCAACAGGACCCGACATAAAGGACATAGGTATAAATACAGCTGCCATGACGAGGGTAATCGCGATAATTGCACCGCCTATTTCTTTCATAGCCATTTCCGTAGCGACAGCAGAAGTCAAATGGCTTCCTTCCATTTTGGCATGGACAGCTTCTACCACGACAATGGCATCATCTACAACAATACCAATGGCTAACACTAAGGCAAACAGCGTAATCAGATTGAGTGTGATGCCAAAAAGCGACATGAAAAAGAAAGTCCCTATCAAGGAAACAGGTACAGCGAGTGTTGGAATCAAAGTAGAACGCCAATCGCCTAAGAAAAGAAAGACCACCAATGCTACTAA
>JAYTUQ010000132.1:0-7976 GCA_043744455.1 Saprospiraceae bacterium
TGTGAGATATTCGTCTTTGGTAAGAGAAACCGTTAGTACGGCATTGAGGGCATCAATATCAGTTCTGACAACGTTGGACATTAGTTCTATTAATATTAAGAATGAAAGAGTACGGGTGGAGGGACTCGAACCCCCATGCCTCACGGCGCCAGATCCTAAGTCTGGTACGTCTACCAATTTCGCCACACCCGCATGATGTTTTTTATGTCTAATAATTAGAACATAAAGAAGAATTAAAGGCTATTTAAGTATGTAAATCAATGTTTTATAACCGATTTATACGAAACAACATCTTTTTTTATTACACTTTTGTAAATTCGGCTGCAAATGTAAAGTCTTTCTTTTTAAAAAAGAATTTTTATGTCCTTTATTTATGCAAAAACAGAAATGACTAAATCGTTTAGACTTTGGCAGCCAAACCATCAACAGCCATACAGAGTTTATCAAAAATCTCGTTTATAGTACCTACGCCTTCCACTTTTTGAGCTATGCCTAAAGCGGCATAATGCTCACCAACAGGTGTTGTTTCGTTGCGATAAACGGTGAAACGATTGCGAATAATAGCCTCATCGTTATCATCTGCACGACCTGACGAATTACCCCTCAGTAAGATGCGCTTAACTATCTCATCTTCATTGACAACTAATTCTATTAAACCCGTAATGCCCTCACCACGTGCTGCCAAAAATGAATCTAAGGCTTGTGCCTGTGTCGTTGTCCGTGGAAAGCCGTCGAAAATAAAACCTTTGACATTGTGGTTCTCATCGACACGCTTCTCCAACATCGAAATTGTAACGCTATCGGGAACAAGTTTACCCTTTTCCATATAGCTGCGTGCCAATTGACCGAGTTCGGTATTGTGGGATAGTTCATAGCGAAACATATCACCCGTAGAGATATGTAAAAGATTGTATTTCTCAATCAATTTAGCAGCTTGAGTGCCTTTACCTGAGCCCGGAGGTCCAAAGAGTATAATATTCAACATGGTAAGTTCTTGATTTTTCATTTTATTTATAAAGCATCAAATGTAGCGTTATCTATAGCGATTATTAAAATTGTAGCGTAGCCTTTGTGCAAAACAAATAAAAAATCAGTTACAGAGCGATAATTCGGAATAATATTTTAAAAAAGTTCTGTTAAGTTGTGTTTTCAATTAAACTTTGAAATAGCGATTTTTTGTCAACAAGTTGCCAATTATATTGATGCGTAGCTCATAATCAAGTGTTTTTCAAGTAAAAATCAAATGGATTTCACATCAACGCATTGCCTACATAATACATGTCAATATCGCCTTTATTTTTGGCTGGAAATTTTCCGCGGTAGTGACAGTTAAAAGAATAGCGAATTTCGTTGTACACTTGTTCTGACACATTGATATGTCCTGGTTCGCAAGCCTCTTGCATACGTGCAGCGATATTGACGGTATCACCCCAAATATCGTAAGCAAATTTCTTGACACCCACAACACCAGCCACCACGGGACCAATATGAATACCCATTCGTGCCTCAAAAAAAGGTTTATTATCCCTTGACTTTTCGTAACGCATATCGTTCAAAAACTCCTGCATTTCAAGCGCAGCCTTTACGATACTGAGGGGGCTGGAAATGCGGTCACTTAAACCCGAAGCGACCATATACGCATCACCAATTGTTTTAATTTTTTCTAATTTATATTGTCCGATGATGAAATCAAAAGCTTTGAAATAAGTATCGAGTTCATGCACCAAATCCTCTGGTGAGAGTTGTTCAGATATTTTCGTAAAACTATAAAAATCAACAAATAAGACAGAAGCCACTTCATAACGACGTGCCTTCGCTTTGCCATTTGTTTTGAGTTCATTGGCAATAGCAGCTGGCAATATGTTTAGTAACAATTCATCACTGCGTTGCTTTTCATCTTCAATTTGGAAGTTTTTTTCTTGTAAAACCTTTTGCTGCTTCTTATTTTCAAGAAAACGACGATAAATGAGACCGACAATGACAAGAGCAAAACCTAATACAAGTATTAATACGTTGCGAAAGTTTTTGGCTGATTGCAACAAATATTCCTGCTCTTGACGTTCTTGAGCATAAGCGATGGAGTCCAAACTACGTCCACTTTTCATCGCTTCTAACAGTTTTTGCTTACGTATAGCCACGCGGTCAAGTTCATTTTTTTCCAGCGAAACGGTTGCTAAAACCCCTTTTTGCTGCTCAATAGTCTGTTGCGCTTGTTGAGAAAAGGCGGAAAGTTGTTGCTCTTTTTTGCGCAATTCTATCATATTTGTATTAAGAGCCTCGCGTTCTCCTTTCAGCAAATACACATCACTTTCCAATTGCCGGCGTTGTTGCATTTGGTTTTCAAACCATGCTCTGTATTGCTCTTTGACTGAATTTAATTCAGCTTGATTAGAGGGAGAAGAACGGTTATCTGTTGGCGCAGGCGTATTATCTGGTTTTGTGGCAGCAGTTGCCCCCCCCTCAGTAAGTCTGCGGCGCAGATTAAGTGCTTGTAATTTGTAGGCATCAGCCTCTTGGGTTGCCCCTTCGTAACGTGCCATTGATGCCATTTTTTCAAGGCATTTTATAGCAAATTCGACATCTTTAGCATCTATAGCAGCATCTTTGCCACGGCCATACCTGAATTTTGCATCCGAGTATTTATTCTGGCGCGCATAACCATCAGCGTTCAAAAAGGCAGCACGGGCTGCTGCTGCATTATCTTTCAGATCTATTGCCAATAAATAGGATTGATGCGCCACCAATGATGCTTTTGATGGGTTCGCCGACAGGTATTTTTCAGCAGATTGATAATACAAATCCATCGCTTCACGGCGGTCAGACGTTTGTTGAGCAGCTCTTTCGAGTGTGGCTCCTGCCTGTTGTGCCCAAATCGGCATACAGAGTAATGTAAAAGATAATATTTTAATTAATCGGTTCATACCAAAATCAATATGTTCGTTAGGGACAGATGAGCCAATTGCGCATTTTTCAAGGTACGCTCTTTAAGTCCACTATATGTGTGATGCTTACCTATTTGAATTACGCTCATTGATGCTCTTTCATCGTTTTTTTTAGACAAATGTTTCAAAATGAGCTTAATACGGAGGGCGCATTGGATATTAAATTTCAAGGTGTTACTATGCCATGAATATAATCGACCTAGTAATACCTTAAAAATCAATTTTTTATACAATCCTTAATCGTAAGAAAGACCATATTTCTGCAAAACATCTGCGGGTACACCTTCCCACACATTGGGTGTATTGCCCATATAACCGACATCTTTGAAACCCATCGGACTTGTATAAAACCCTGTGACTGTCATGTTACGCATCAGATTGAAGAAAGAAACTCCTTGTGTGTATTCTTTTTTTGCCTGTTCCGGATAGGCTATTTTGTCAACCATTTCTATACGCTGGGCTGTCGAACAATCAACAAATTTCTTTTCATACAATTTCACACATTGGTTGTCGAGCCACCGTAAACCTCCGCGCATCGGGGTTTGATTTTCAGGCTTGTCTTTCATCATAAATTCGATAAAAGCAGGTACACTCGCTTGCGTTGCACTGCCTGACACGCCGTCGGCAGGAATGATGATGTCGCATAAAACCGATACCGTTTTCAGTTCATGCGGCGTAAAAAATTTACCCAATTGCAATTTCGCATCGCGCACCTGTTCTTCAGGTGTTCGACCATCTTTACACTCCGTTGGGTCTGCTTTTTGTGTTAATAAATCTGTTTGTACTGAGGGGTCTGCTTTGAGTGGCGCAGCGATGCCAAATGTAGATAGGGCAAGTGCTTTTATAGAATCACGTCTTTTCATATCTTTTAATAATGATGAATGTTAAATGATAATTTTTTGGAGACCACCCATTTTACGAATGCGACTGATTGTCAAAGAAAAATCAGTGTAAATCAGCCGCATTTGTAAGATTGGTGGTCAAAAAACATTAAATACGACCTGCTTTTCTTTGTTCAACGATATATTCTGCTGTCCGCATGGACAATGCTAAAATAGACCAAGTCGTGTTTTTATGCGGTTGTGATACAAAAGGCGCACCGTCCACAACGAATAAATTTTTAACATCATGGGCTTGACAATTGCTATTCAAAGCCGAAGTATTTTTATTATTGCCCATGCGTACTGTGCCCACTTCGTGAATGATACGCCCAGGCGTTGCCAAACCGTATTCATTTTCTTTACCTGGATTTTTATTCAAAGGTATACCGCCTAACTCGTTAATCAGTTGGTCAAATGTATCCTGCATGTGTTTTGCTTGGTTGAGTTCATAGTCTGACCATTTGTAATTAAACCGAAGAACTGGAATACCGTACTTATCCACCACGGACGGGTCAATTTCGCAATAATTATCAGCTGTTGCGATGGCTTCACCGCGTCCTGACATGCCAATCACTGCACCATATTGCCGACGGACTTCTTGTTTCAAACGGGTGCCATAACCGCCTGCTGGCAACAAATCACCATTTTTTTGTTCAATTTTACCATTGATGCGCTCCATACCAAAGCCAAAGCCGTAACCAGGCATCGCCATGCCGCCACCGTATTCGATGTGATAACCACGTGGAAAATCGAGTTTTTTATTATCTAACCACCAAGGCGAATAAACGTGCATACCGCCCACGCCGTCCTCATTGTAGCGTTTTCTATCCAATAATTGCGGAATAAAAGCCGAACGACCTAAGCCTGTCGAATCATGTAAGTACTTACCAACCACACCACTTGAGTTGGCTAACCCCTCAGTAAAACGCGCCGATTTCGAGTTTAAAAGAAGCCGCGCTGACTCACAAGCCGATGCACCTAAGACAACAATTTTAGCCCTAATCGTTTTCTCTGATAAGTCGCGTTTATCCACATAAGAAACGCCCGTTGCCAAACCCGTTGAGGCGTCGGTCAACACTTCACGTGCCATTGCCATGGTGAATAAATCCACATTACCCGTTTTAACGGCAGGTTTGACCAAACAAGACGACGCCGAAAAATCGGCATAAGCTGAGCAACCCCGACCGCATTGACCACAATAAAAGCATTGTCCCCGCTCATCGTTTATCTGTTTAGTCAACATGGACATACGTGATGGAATGGTTGTAATGCCAATATTCGTCGCCGCTTTTTTTATCATCAATTCATGCAAACGCGGTTTTGGGGGCGGTAAAAATTCGCCGTCAGGTTCATTGTGAATGCCTTCATTTGTACCAAAAACACCTATTAATCTATCTACTTTATCATAATAAGGCTTAATATCGTCGTAGCCAATGGGCCAGTCTTCGCCTAAGCCATCAATGCTTTTAGCTTTAAAATCATCGGGTCCAAACCGCAAAGAAATGCGCCCCCAATGGTTCGTTCGTCCGCCCAACATGCGTGAGCGAAACCAGTCGAATTTCGATCCGTTTTTATGTGTATACGGTTCACCGTCAAGCTGCCAACCACCCCACGCAGCATCGAAATCGCCGAAATCACGCAAAGGTGTTGAAGCCCCTCGACGCGGCGATGCCCAAGTCGGCTTTAGTTGCGTTATGTATTTAGGGTCTGCGGGGTCGTAATAACCTCCTGCCTCAAGTAGGGCAACTTTAGCCCCCGCCTTAGATAAAATGTATGCTGCCATACCGCCGCCTGCACCAGAACCGACGATGACCACATCGTAAACTTTTACTTCTTGAATAAATGCCATATTGATTGGTGAGTTTAAAAAATAAAGTATTGAACTTCAAAGCGGAAAATTACAAATATTTTGGAAAAATGCACCCCCTCAGTATAAATAAAGGAAGAAGGTCATCACATTCTATATTTACGACGGCTCTAAATTCTGATTAATAAAAAAAGATATTTTTAGCCCTTTGAACTTTTTCAAGGGTTAAAAACCATAGTTGAATCAAACTTTTTATTAAAAACTGTGTTTAAACAGCTAACTTTGCATCTTAAATAAAAAAATATTGTTTAACCGCGTTTCGACGCTGAACTTTAAACTCAGTTAGTTATGTTCTATCAAATTCCACAACGTTCACAATATCCTGAACAACTGACAGCACCTATGGCTGCTGAATTGACCGATAATGGCTTCGAAAGCCTACACACTGCCGAAGATGTCGAAAAAGTCCTTGAAAATACTGAGGGGTCTGTTTTTGTTATTGTCAATTCTGTTTGCGGCTGTGCGGCGCGGAATGCACGTCCAGCAGCAGTTATGTCCACACGCGAGGGCAAAGTACCAACAAAATTGGTCACTGTTTTCGCAGGGGTTGATGGTGAAGCTGTCCAAAAGGCACGTGATTACTTTTTGCCTTATCCGCCCTCATCGCCTTCTATGGCTTTGTTCAAAGATGGTAAATTGGTTCATTTCATTGAGCGTCACCACATCGAAGGTCGCCCTGCTGAAGCGATTGCACAAAATCTTAAAAAAGCATTTGAGGCTTATTGCTAATACTCAATGTCTTGACAATCAAATGGCTGCATGGTTTCTTTAACTATGCAGCCTTTTGATTGTCAAGCCTTATTATCCTTATGGCTTTTTTGTGTCTCCCATTCTAACGGTCGGATATTTAATTCCCAATTGCTCCAAATAGGATTTATATTTCGTCGGGTCGTAATAATACTTTTTCATTTCAGGACGAAACTTCGCCATCGCATCTGTATTGATTGTTATCGCTGGTTTGTCTGTTGGTGAAATCAACGGCTCATATTTGATGTCTTTAGTTTGTTCCGTTTTGTAATATTCCCAAGCATTTGCGATGATTTTAGGGTCATTGAGCATATCTAAAAGTGTCAATGCCTCGACTTTAGCACCCGCCGTAATACCTTTATGGGCAATCGGCGTTGCCATCGAAACCGCATTTGCCCAATGATGCCCTGGCAAGTTTGGAATATTGGACGGATAACCCAAAACGATGGTCGGCAAAGACCATGAAATATCGGCAATATCGTCTGACCCACCGCCCATAGAACTGCGCACTTCCAAAGTTGAGTCAATTTTTGTCGAAAGCCCTTCTTGAATAGGCGATTCCAACTCTTTTTGTAAGGCTTTTGCTAAGGTTTGATCGGCTTCTGACCACGTAGGCATACCGACGCGTTTGATGTTTTCATAAGCTGTTTCAGCAATTGGTTTGCTGAAATGCCCGGGCCAAGCACAACCGACGACTTCCCAAGAGACTTTAGTATCCGACATCATCGCCGCGCCTTGTGCAATGCGTTTACCCGCTTCAAACAGTTCTTTGATGCGCGGATAGGTTCTTTCTCTAAAAAAATACCACACGGAGGCTTTTGAAGGTACGACATTAGGCTGGTCGCCGCCATTAACGATGACATAATGCGAGCGTTGCGTGGGCATCAAATGTTCCCGTTTATAGTTCCAACCCACGTTCATCAACTCAACACCATCAAGTGCCGATTTGCCCCGCCAAGGATTCATAGCAGCATGAGCCGCTTCGCCTTCAAAATGGAATTTAACGCTGACCAAACCGTTGCCGCCATTGTCACCATATTTGACCGCTAATTGATTGTTGACATGCGTAAAAATACACGCATCAACATTTTTGAAATAACCATCGCGGACGTAATAGGCTTTCGCGCCCACAAGTTCTTCGGCGATTCCGGGCCAAACCATCAAGGTACCTGGTATTTTTTCGCGTTCCATAATTTTTTTCATCACCAAAATGGCGGTGATATTCAACGCTTGACCGGAGTTATGCCCTTCGCCATGCCCTGGTGCGCCCTCAATAAGTGGGTCGTGGTAAGCAACGCCTGGCTTTTGAGAGGCTTTGGGAATACAGTCCACATCTGAACCGATAGCAATCACAGGTTTACCGTTCCCCCAGCGGGCAATCCAAGCAGTGGGAATACCTGCAATATTTTTTTCAATCGTAAACCCTTCTTTTTCAAGGATACCCGTCAAATATTTAGATGTTTCCCATTCTTGAAAACCGAGTTCAGCGAAGCTGAAAATCATGTCATTCATTTGAGCCGTTTGGTCATGCCGTTTTTC
>JAYTUQ010000133.1:0-7949 GCA_043744455.1 Saprospiraceae bacterium
TATTTACAATCATGCGAAGGACAAAAAACGGGTTGTTGTGGCGGGTAGTCATGGCAAAACGACGACGACTTCGATGATTATGCACGTTTTGAAGCACGCGGGACGTGATTTTGATTACCTCGTTGGGGCATTGTTGGAAGGTTTTGGGACGATGGTTCGCTTGTCTGATGCGCCGATTATGGTGATTGAAGGCGATGAATATTTGTCTTCGGCGATTGACCCTGTGCCTAAATTTATGCACTACAAGCCGCAAATTGCCATTGTTACAGGCGTGGCATGGGACCACATGAATGTCTTTCCGACTTATGAAAGTTATGTCGAGCCGTTTGAAAAATTCATCCATGCGATGGAAAGAGGAAGCGCTCCAGCAGCAAATGAAGACGCACCTAATTCTGAACAGCCAAACACCGAAGTCTCGATAACGGATAACGAATCCCCAATAACGGATAACGAATCCCCAATAACGATTCCTGAACCAGGTGTGCTTTTTTACTACGAAAAAGATACAGATTTAACAAAAATAGCACAAGTAGAAGGTTTAAAATCAATTGGTTACGACGCTTTTGATGCAGAAATCAAACGCGGTAAAACGGTGCTGAATACTGCCCCGCCCGGTCGTGATGGAGATGAAAGCACCAAGGGGGGCAAACAAGTGCCGCTCGAAATATTTGGCGAACACAACTTGGCGAACTTGAAAGCGGCGTATTTGGCTTGTGGCGAATTGGGCATTACAGATGCTGAATTTTTTGCAGCTATTCCGACTTTTAAAGGGGCAGCAAAACGCTTACAAACCTTAGCGCAAGGGCGGACAAGTGTGGCGTATCAAGATTTTGCCCACGCGCCGTCGAAGGTGAAAGCGACGATTCATGCGGTGAAAGGGCAATATCCGAAGCGGCGATTAATAGCTTGTTTGGAATTGCATACGTTTAGCAGTTTGAGCAAAGCATTTTTACCGCAATATCGCTCCACGATGGGTTTGGCGGATGAAGCAATTGTATTTTATAATGAGCATACTTTGGAAATAAAAAAGTTGCCGCCTTTGAAAATGGGTGAAATAAAAGCGTGTTTTGGACACTCGAATTTACGTGTTTTTACCAGTCAAGAGAGGCTAAAAGAACATTTGCGAGAGCAGGAATTTAAGAATCAAAATCTCCTTTTTATGAGTTCAGGTACGTTTATGGGCTTGGATTTGAAGGAGTTTGCGGCGGATTTGTTGGGGGTTGTGGAGGTTGAATCGTGAGAAGGTGGTTATTTGGCTTAATACTGAAAAACATAGAAATTACCATTATATGAAACAAGATATGTTAGCCTCTTTATTGATTTCACTATTGCCTTTACGAGCAAAGGCATAAATTGTACCATGCCGCAAAAAAAACCAAGCGGCTTATGAAAGGGCTTCGTCGAAATGGCATTTTGATGTGGAATTTTTGAAGAAATTGGAGTTGGTTTTACAGGTTTGTGATAAAAAACAGCCCAAAACGGCGCGCAAAGCATTGTTTTAGGCGTTTTTACTGAAAGGGATATTAATAATCGATTAATTATGTGTCGGGCTACCTGCATCAAAAGAAGAAGCAATCGTTTGTATAATTGACAAAGAGGCGGTCTGTGCTGATTTACAAGGTCCCCCATCAAAAACATTTTGCCTAGCCATATTTTCCCCATTGGTGATTTCATTCAGCACCAAAGGAGTGGCTTTAGTTTCAGCTTCCGAAACCTTTATTTGTGGCATAGCGGCATCGCTGATTTCAATTGTGATTTTCATTATATTGAAAATTTTAGTTTTTAAAAAATGATTTGAATTCAAACAGCGGAAAACTTGTCCAAGCAAACAACTTAAACACCTAAAATGGCGTATTTGCCCTCGAAATTAGTGGTAATAGTGCCTGTATTGGTGACAGTCAGCCAATAGGTGAAACTACCTCCTGCCCGCTCAATTTCGACACTCCACTGAATTTTACCACTGACCGTTGTTGGACACAACGACCATTGGACAAACCAATTAGTGGGCCAACCGAAAGTAAACCATCTTGCCGTCTGCCCAGCATTGAGTGTCCCCACGAATTGTGTGTTGACGACCTGTAACTGAGAAGCCCCGACAACATGCTGATGCAAGCCCGTTCTCCCACCGCCCACTAATTGATCAATCTGATTAGGTGTGATACGTCCTGATTTTGACCCCAAGACAGTATCAATGAGTCCCAACCCTTTGGTAAGTTGTGGGAAATCAGCCTCCCAACGCATTCTCAAAAAGTCAATCTTATCGGTTAAAGTATTGGCTTTGTGGATATTTTTGGTCAGAACAATAAAGGCATGTCGCCAGTATTTCGGCGCAGAAAAAACATTCGGACTTCTGGTGCCTTCCTGAGCAATAAAGTTGTTGACATTTAAGCGAACAGGTGTGGCCGTAAAATTTGCGCCTCCGACAGGAATAGGATTCCGAAGTAAAGTAAATTCCCCGACTTCATGTGCGCCGAGCAAGCCCATAAAGTAAAGATCCATGTTGCAATAAGTCCTTTCGGCGTCTGTCAAGTTAACTTTTTGGAATTGTCCGTTCGGCAATTCTATCCAGTTATTCATGTCGTAATCCATTGGCGATTTGTCGTCGTCAAATATCAAATCCCAGTGACCTGAGTTGCCGCCTAAAAAATGGTCTGTCATAGTCGCATTTGTTATAGGGTCTTTGTAACGTGCAAACACGCCGAACTGATGCCCAAATTCTTGTCCCATAACATAACGCCAAAGCGGGAAATGCCCTTGATTCATAAAATGAAAACCTTGCAAGCGGTTTGACCCCCAAGTTGCTCGATTGCTGAATATCGGCAAACCAATACCCGTTACATCGTTGTAAATACCTGACCAGAATGATGAACCACCTTGTGGTGGCATACCGTTATCGGTATCTGTAAAGAAAGTGACAAAATCGTAGTCGTCACCATGAGTGGTGCGGAAAAGTTGGTATCCACGCACATAATCCACGTAAGGAATCCCTTGTGGATTGACTTTGACGACAGTACCATCGTCTTCAATAACGCAAATGTCACCGAAATCTTGAACATTGATGGCGTGATTAACGATTGGCGGGGCTGCTTGGTTTTTGACAGCTAACTCGTGTACACGCGCCCAATCAATAGAACTCATGTCGTGTGAGTGATAGTGGTCTTTTTGGTAGTCGGCGGCTGTCTTAGGCGCATCGGCAGAAAATGCCTCAATGACATCGGTTTTCATACCCATAAATTCATCGGGAATGACCTTGTTCTTGTCAATTTTATTGAGGGGTAGTTTTTGGTGAACAAAAATTAGCAATGCGGTTTTATTGTGGTGGATTTTTTTGTTGACCCTACGCGGACCAATGCCCACACCGATGACATTGTCATCTGCATAAAATGCCTTTTTTGCTTGCTCGATAATTTCCATTGGACTAAAAGCCGTTGAGGCAGCTCTTGGAGCGACTTGTGAAACCATGATTAATGTAATTTTTTGAGTAATGAATATCGCCTATCGTTGGATACTCTTTTACGCCCATCTCTATCATGCCAGATAGGATTGCCAATGTATTTTATATTTATGACACAAACTTCGGCGAAGCCACTGCACATTTTTTGCAGTCAAAAAAAAACATCAAAAAATATTTTAATTTATCGTTTCACCACACACAACCGCACCTCAACCTCATAGCTATAACAATAGCTATTTCGCACCTTACAAAATTCAACAGGCGCGCCCAAAAGACGGAGCGTGTCAATTTCTTTATAAACCGTGCGTTCTGAAATATGAAGACGAGATGCTAATTGGGCAGGTGTACCAGTGGCTTTTAAACGGATCAATTGGTCAAGGCGTTTGAGCCTTTCGATTTCTTCGAGGAATTTCATTTGGTGGATTTTTAGATTTAAGAAACTAATACTGTTCAAATATAATGTATATGTGTGAATTCACAAATTAATTAACGTCTTCGTAATAAAATTTTATTTGCACGCCATTTTATAAGTAAGGCTATCATTCCATGCCTGAAAAATGTATGTGGATTGGCTTGTATCACTCAAAGTAGAACTTGAAAAATATAGTAATAAGCAAGTGACGGAGATGAATATGGAACATCCCGATAAAAGCGGGAAAAATTAAACTTTTAAACAAGCCTATTGAAAAACAAAAGCCATTTTGACCCAAAATCAGAATGGCTTTTCTATTGTTAACAAGGAAAATGAAAGAGGGAAAAAGAAATTTTTCCAATTTTTTATTTTGTAAATGGATAGAAATTTAAAATGAAAGTCTAAATTTACCGCTAACAACTTAGAATATACTGAGGGGGTCAACATAGAGATTTGACAAGTTTGTGAAAACCAATTTTTTAAGAAATTCAAGCAAAAATCAAAAGTTTATGGAAAAAAGTATTAAAATGGTCAGTCTCATTTTGGGCGGTGGGCAAGGCTCGCGCTTGTCACCTTTGACCAAAGACCGATCAAAACCAGCTGTTCCAATTGCTGGAAAGTATCGTTTAATTGATATTCCGATTTCAAATTGTATCCATTCAGGTGTGCGTCGGATATTCGTATTAACACAATTTAACTCTGCTTCTCTGAATCAGCACATCAAAAATACCTACAATTTCGACCACTTTAGTCGTGGTTTCGTAGATATTTTGGCAGCAGAGCAAACACCTGACAATGCCAACTGGTTTCAAGGTACAGCCGATGCGGTGCGTCAATCGCTGCGGCACATGAACACGCATGACCATGATTATATCCTCATTTTGTCGGGCGACCAATTGTACCAAATGGACTTTTTGGAGATGGCAAAGGAGCATATTATCAAAGGTGCTGAATTGACGATTGCAACGATTCCTGTCAATGCAAAAGATGCAACGGATTTTGGCATCATGAAGGTGGATAAAAAAGGCATGATTGAGAGTTTTATCGAAAAACCTAAAGCGGATTTGTTGCCTGATTGGGTATCACCCGTGCCAAAAGCAGAACAAAGAGCGGGTAAAAACTACCTTGCGAGCATGGGTATTTATATTTTCGACAAAGCCACGATGCAGCGTTTGCTAGACGAGCACCCCGATGCAACGGATTTTGGTAAGGAAATCATTCCTGCGGCTATCAAGTCGGGGTTGAAAGTGGCGAGTTATCTGTACAATGGCTATTGGACGGATATTGGAAACATCAGCTCGTTTTTTGAAGCCAATTTAGAGTTGACGGATGCTTTGCCGAAGTTTAATCTTTTTGATACCGATAAAATGATTTACACTAGGACGCGTTTGTTGCCGCCGAGTAAGTTTTTTGGTACAACCATCAAAAGGTCAATCGTTTCAGAGGGCGTTGTCAGTCATGCCAGAAGTTTTGAACGTTGTGTCATCGGTATTCGTAGCCGTATTGGAGAAAAGACGACGATGAAAAACGTGATTATGATGGGTGCTGACTATTATGAACATATTACGGAGTTGATACAAAAAGATCGGGTCAATATGGGTGTTGGCAAAAACTGCGAAATTGAACACGCCATTTTGGACAAAAACTGTCGCATTGGTAACAATGTTGTGATAAAAGGGGGCGGAACGAATATGGGTCGGCAAGAATTTGAGGCTTATTCAATTGTAGATGGTATTGTTGTTGTGAAAAAGAACGCGATTATTCCTAATGGAACAGTGATAATCAACAGTTAACGGGTGATAGATAGCGGATAAAAGCACTTCTTCGGTTTGTATACTGAGGGGGTGCTTTTTTTTTAAACGGCACAAATAATAAAGAATAATATGTAGGCTAGGAGGTGTAATAAGGTCATAAAAAATGTGTCCTTACGGCTTTTTTTCGTCAGAAATAATATCCAGTAAGATATAAATTAAATGTTTAGTTTATAGTAATTTTTTATAATATTATTTTAATAATTGAACTTAGACCTATATGCATCACCCAGCAAATCAACCAGACAACCACACAGTTCGCTCTTATATTAAGATTGCCATTAATATTTTGTCCCTTTCATCGCGGATAGAATATGCTTTATCTGTTCCGCTTAAAAGATTCAGTTTATCCCTGCCACAATTCAATGCTTTACGCATAATAGCATTCGAATATCCAAACGCGATAGTTTTAAATAAGTTGACCGAAAAGATGATTGATAAAAGCTCAAATACATCTCGGCTGGTTGACAAATTGGTTCTAAAAAAACTCGCATCTCGACAAACTTCAGCAAAAGACAGGCGCATTATTCATATATTAATTACTGAATTGGGGTTAAGTTTGATTACTGAAGTCTCTGAAATATTAGAACGGAACTTAGAAAAGCAATTCTACTTAAATGAGCCTACAGATTCAGAAGAGCTGATGTCGTGCTTAAAAGGGCTACGAGAGGCATCCTAAAAGACAGATTTGTATCAAAAACATGACAAAAACGCAATACCAAGTTTACATGGGTATTGCGTTTTTTATTTGAGGATTATTAAGATGATAAATAATTGATCTTTTTTAAGTTGTGTTTAAAAGATTTTCAGATAATTTTTTTTTTAAATTAAATCATCTGTTTACCTTTACGAAATCAATGTTTAAAAAAATATTAAAAATGGACGCAAACCGGAACTTTTTAAGCTATTGAAAATCAATGTTTTGCTTAATATGTCTTCCGATACTAAAAACTCAACGTAATAAATCCAATAATGCGGCAACCCAATAATTACATGCTTGTAGAGACTCCAGAGGCATTGGAAGAATTTTTTAACGAAAACAATGAAGTAGATTGGTTAGCCATAGATACAGAATTTATTGGTGAGAAACGTTTTGATGTGCTACTTTGTTTGGTGCAAGTTGCGTCACCGAAAGGGTTTTATTTGATTGACCCATTGGCGATTTCAGATTTAGGTTTCCTTTTACAACTTATTGAAAATGAGCGTATTCTGAAAATCACACATGCCGGAGAAAACGATTATCGTTTGTTGAATAATCTTTTTGGAACGATTCCCAAAAATATTTTTGATACACAATTAGCGGGGGGTTTTATTGGGCATGGTTATCCTGCTTCTTATGGCAAACTGGTAGAAAAAGAGTTAAATGTGTTTTTGGATAAAGGTTATGCCGCCACGGATTGGGAAGCGAGACCATTGAAACGAAAGCAGTTGGAATATGCGTTGAGCGATGTGCTATATTTGTATACATTGTATCAAAAAATGTACGCTAAACTATTGGTTAATACCCGTTTATCGTGGCTTTTTTCTGAATCGAAGCGGTGGGAGACCCCAGAATATTATGATCGTGATCCACATCGTGAGGCTCTTATGAATACTATGATGCAAAGCCTACGACTGCCGAAACAGGTGTTTTTATTGCGCCTATATGAATGGAGGCGACAAGAGGCAAAACGACTCAATCACTCGAAGGATATGGTTTTGCAATCAAAATTTATTGCGCCCATTCTTAGGAGTATAGATTCAGGGAAACAAGCACTTTTGGATTCACGAATTATTCCAGATAGATTGATTGGGCAATATTGGGATACTTTTCAAAGACTGTATCAAACAAAACCGACGGAAGAAGAATTGGTAATTTTGCGCAGATTACCCCCCCTCAGTAAAGAAGACCCTAAGAAAGATGTTTCTATGGATTTATTACATGGTTTGGTAAAATACAAGTGTATGGAAAGTGGTGTCGCACCGTCTTTGGTTTTAAACAAGTCCGACTTGACGTATGCGAAATCAGGAGAAGATATTTTTAGCAGCGATGGGAATGATTGGCGAAGAGAGTTTATGGGTGAAGCTATGTTGCGCTGGCTCAATGAACGCCGAGAATTAGAGGTCGTGATGCGCGACAATGAAGTGGTTTTAAGGATGAAAGAATAGAGAATAATGGATAGTTGATAACGGATAGTTGATAATGTGGACATGCCCAAGAATGATTGACAAAAAAGGAGTTGAAATTCAACTCACAAAATCAATTAATTTTGGGTATGAAAAAAGAACAAGT
>JAYTUQ010000134.1:0-7936 GCA_043744455.1 Saprospiraceae bacterium
TTTAAATATTGGACCTTCAACCGTTCCTTGTGCTGAAATCAAACCGATACCCCCCTCAGTATGAAAGACTTTATTATTGCCTTCTTTCATCGTCAATGCTAATATGGCGGACAAACGACCGAATCATCAGCCAAAAAATCACCTAATGCCGTACCCCAAAGTATTTGAAAACAGAATGGCAATCCAATAAAACGATTCGCCTTTTAGGGTTGTGATATTCGTTACAGATAATGATTTTTCGCTCATGCGCCAAACAAAAAGCGTTAATAACAAGAGAGAAACGAGGATTAAGCTGCCTGTGGCATAACCCAAACCTAAAGTTCTGTCCATAAAATCGGACATGGTTGTGCCTACGGTGCTTGTGGAAAGGATAACGAGCCAATAAATTGGTGGGATATATTTTTTTGTGTAAAGTTGTACAACAAGAGTTATGAGAAAAATGACGAAAAGTATCATTGAACTGACGGAATAACCGATATGAAAAGTCATAGACATTAAATCGCCTGCTGTTTAACCTAAGGTGGTGGCGCAGATTTTCATAAGCCAAAAAAGGGCTGTAATCTCAGGCAGTTTCTTGATTGTATTCATCGTTTTTAGTAGATTAGATTAGGTTAAAAAATACAAAGCCACAAAGATAGATAGTCTCATAAGTATTTGATTTACAATAAACTATGTATTCTTTGTGGCTACCTATTGTATGAAAAAAAGCTATATACTAAGACTTTGTTCTTTTGCCCAAATGATAGTCAAAAAGACCTATTTTAAGACCGACATTTATCGAAATACCTTGAAGGGTATTTTTAGGTAAAGTCGTTGTTGAAGAACCCGATGCAAACGCCAAACGGTAATTGACACCACCGAAAAGCTTGACAAAACGGATTAAATTGGCTTCTAATTGTATGCCCGGTTGTACGACAACGTATTCATTGCCATCTCTGCCTTGTCCATCAAAACCAGAATCGTAATGTTTATGCCCCCCCTCAGTACGAAGCGAATCCGCGCTCGCCGAACCCATACCAACAACTAAAGGAAACGTAAAATGAACTGCTGCATCAGGGTGCGGTGTATATTCCAAACGTCCGCCCATGAATTGCGTTGTCAACACCAATGGTTTCACACCAGAAGGCGAAAACGTCTCGCTCAAACTATGCTGACCTGTTACGCCAATGCCCCACTTTTTGTTCAATAAAAGCATCATTGAACCGCCTGCGGCGGAAGTAAATGCATCATTGTATTGCCCATATTGATATTCAGGTGCAACATAAAGACCTAAGTATTGGGGTTTGACGAGCTTAATCAGGGTATGCGTGGTGTCCTGTGCGGAACTTTCAACGCTGATTGCCAAAAACATTAACAGAACGAGGAAAAGTAATTTTTTCATAAAACTAGATTTTAATAAATTAAAAAAATGTAAATTGAAAGATGTTAATGGTTTAGCGACTTATTTCTAAACAGATACACAGGTTTTTTTAGAGAAACGTAGGTTAGAAGTCGAAAATAATTTCCCCTTGCACTCGCCACTTCGACGAATTTGGATTGTCCAAATAATTTAAACGCCGTGTAACATCTACTCTAAAAACCTTAAAAATATTGCCAATACCGAAACCCACTTCCATATAAGGTACATTATTTTTGAAGCCTGAAGTTAGCGATTGACCGTTGGCTTGGGTTGGAAAGCGGTATACTGAGGGGTTCGTTGCTGGGTTATTTGCCACATCAAGACTGCCATAAACGGCTTTGAACATCGCATATTCACGCCATTTGAGTTTTTTAATCAAAGGCATTTTATTCAAAATAAAGCCGTCGAAAGCATGTTCGATATTCAGATAAGCGTATTTATCGCTGATAAATTCAAGATAATTCATCTGATTGAAAGAGAATTGCTCATAATTCGACGTTTGATTGGCTTGAAACACGTGTAACATAGGATACGATAAATTGCTGCCAAACACACGTCCAACTTCTAATTTAATATCTGTACGCCCTAATGGCGCAATGTAAAATCGTTTGAAAATATCAGCACTCACATTGCGGTAGCTGAAAGTCTTACCCGAAGCATCACTGCCTGAACCAAAAATGTAATGTATGGCAAAAACAGGATATTTATTAACAATGCGTTTTCTATACGTTTGTCCTTGAAAATACTCTTCATTCGGCGCATAACGTAGGTTAATTGAAGCCTCGTTGGTCGTCAAGTTCTGAATACTGAGGGGTGTGCCATCAAGGTCATTACGTTGAAAATTGAGGCTGCCCGCAGGTGTTAATTGCCGTTGTTGAACGCTCAATTGATAAGTAAAGCCATTGTTTTTTTCGTTGATATAGCTGATGCCAACCGACCGTTTGTAGTACATTTTATCGAATTTGCCACGACTGAATGACGATAAAAGGTTGTCTCCTGATTGATTTTCAAGGGTTTGACCGGGAATTTCGACATCATAAAGCGACCAAACTTTGAAAGCACTTTGTGGACGATTGTTGAAAAAATTATCGTTGAGTTGGTAGGTGACAGCTGCTGAATACTTCCATTTTTTATCCAAAAGTCCATAAGCCCCATAACCATCCAAACGCCAATGGTGACTCAAATCGTAAGTCGTCCGTCCACCCAATCTGATGCGCCCACCTTCTAAAGCGTTGTGGCTATAGACCGCGCCGAGTGGTCCAAATTCTGCACCACCTGCATTCCAATAACCTGTTGCCCAAAGATATTTGAAGCCCACAAAACGTTTATAATCAGTAGTTTGTGTCAGGCTGTCAATCTTTTTATAGGTATTTTGCTCGTTTATACTGAGGGGTTCTTGTCGGCTGTTTGCCCAAAACTTATCGGATTGGTGTTCGGCATTGGACATTTTCACAACCGCTTGTGAGCCTCCATAAACGTCTTGATTTGTAGATTTTGTAAAATTGAAATTGCGCTTATTTGTTGTTTTTCGACCAAAAACACCTAATGCTTTTGTTGAATCGTCGCCGCCTGCGAAGTTAATAGCCACTTCATTGCGCACTAAAGTCCAGCCGTTGCTGTCTGGTACTTTATCAAAATTTTGGATGATTTGAAGACCGTTGACAAAGTTAATATTAATGTTTTTCGGCACAGTCATCGTCACTTTGCGAATCGCGTAAATTGAATCATCCGTGATAAAAAGATTGCCTTCAAAGGTCAAATCGGCTTTTGAGCGAGGAAAAAAAGCTAAATTGATGCAACGTTGTCCTTCAACCAGACTTGTATCCATAATATAAAACCGATACAATTGTGGTGAAAGCGGTGCTAATGGGCTTAAAAATGGCTTTTTGAACAACAAAATTTCATTGTCATAAATATCGGCATTGATGTATAAATGACTCAAATACGAAGCCACACCGTCGTCGTCAAATGCGCCCGTCCAGTCGGTATGTTTCGCACCACGTACAAAAGAAGTCAATGAATTGGGTGATTTTCGGAAATATACATCGGACACCGTTTCGCGTTGATAGGCGGGAATCAATTCTTTGCCTTTGACGGAAGAGGTGTCGGCATCTTCAAAAAAGAAGTTGACATTTTTGAGCAATTTGCTTTTTTTGATGTTTTCAGGCACGTTTGCAATGGCTAAATCCAATTTTTCATATTGCTCATATTGATAAAAATCGTGACTTTCAAGGCGATTAGTTGATTTATGGTCAATGACTTTTTGAATCAACTCGACAGCAGGATTACCCCGATTGCGGTAACGTTGTTGATGCACCTCAACAGTCTGAAGCTGCACATCCGTTGAAATAAGGCGTACTGTTACATTTTGTATTTTGCCGATGCTGATTTTTTGTTTAAAAACAGCGAAACCTACGGCAGTTACTTGTAGCGTATCTTGGTGTAAGTCATTGGAAATCAATTTAAAATAACCGTTTTCGTCTGCTGTAACACCCGTGTTAGTATTCGTTAAACTGATATTGGCAAACGGAATCGTATCACCTTTTTCGGCGACAACGTAACCTTCAATGATGGTTTGTGCAATTTGAGCAACCACTTGAGTATGGAATCCTAAAACAAAATAAAACAAAATACTTAGAAAAAAAGGTCTGTTTGAAAAAGGGCATTTCGAAAAGTTCATATTTGATATTTTTTGAAAGAAATAAGTCATTGTTGCATGAATAAAAGGTGCTTAAGTTTTCCTTTTATTCCCATACACAAGCACGCAAGTAAAAACGTAGGTTGATTTTTTTCAAAAAAACGATATGACAAAAAACAGACAAATGATTTTTTAAAAGACAAAAGCCTCAAAGGACTGTCACTTTGAGGCTTTTTACTGAGGGGGGTACTTTATCACTTCCCATATTCCAAAACCATAAAACTATTCGGTAAAATCTTGGGGCGTGGGTTTTTATTTTCAGGTGTTGGCTCAGGTTTTTCGCCATATTGTGCTGTTATGACAAAAACGTGATGCGTTTTGCTGTCCAAAGCGATGGTGCGCGCACCAAGTTCGGTTTTTACTGTTTCCGCAACTTTAAAATCAGTCGGCGAATTTTCTTTAACAACCGTCAGCGTTCCGTCGCCGTTTGAACTGATAGCGATTTGATTTTGGGCATCAAAAATAACACCATCCACACGTTCGCCAATGGGCAATTTAGCGACCACTTTGCCTGTTTCAGAATCTAAAATGACCATCAACTTGTTGTGACAAACACTGAACAAACGGTGATTTTTGATGTCCAATGCCAAACCTGTCGGTTCTTCGCCACCGTCCAATGACCACCGATTTTTGACCTTTAAAGTCTTTGCATCGAAGGCGACAATGACGTTTTTGTCTTCTAAATTGACAAAAATAGTTCCTTTGCCATCCGAAACGCCAGTTTCAGGTGCACCATCTAAGGCAATCGAGTCAACGACAGTGCTTGTTTTGGCATCAATGACAGTTGCAGAACTGCCCTCATTGTTGAATACAAAAACGCGCTCTGAAAAGGCATCATAAAAAACGGCATCGGGCTTTTTGCCTGTGGGCAATTCCGCCAACGTTTTAAAGGTTTTGGTGTCAAAAACAGAAACGGTATTCGTTCTACCATTTGTCGTAAAACCACGTCCAGTTTTAGGAACAACTGCCACGCCATGAACGCCTTTTGTGTCGGTAATAACACCGATTTTTTCATGCGTATCGGCGTTCAAAACCTCAACTTGATTGCCGTGTGTGAGGTACAATTGCCTTGTATCGCTTGCCACAACTACATAATCCCAACCGCCTTCGCCACCGACGACAGTTTTTTTAATTAAGTGTACGCCACTTGATTGAGCCAACAAACACTGTGTTGACACAAAAAAGACTAAGAAAAAGAGCTTGAAAACTTTATTTAAAGCCATGATTTATGAAATAATTTATAAAAATGATAAGGATATCTAAAGCCAAAGGCAGATTTCGAATCCCCCTTTGACTAAAACTTAAAACCGATATAAAAAGGATGATTTTACTTGCCAAAGCGGTTTAAATTGAGGAATATCATTGACTTTAAAATCATAACTGCCTTCAATTTGTGCTTGAATTTTACGCCAAATCGGGTATCCTACACCCACATTTAACCGTATAATTGGCAGTTGAAACGTATCATCGTGACGTTTTGTGATGACAAAAATATTTTCTCTTGTTACTTGATTTTGGAATTGATACTCAAATTTTTCTTCCAATTTCGATTGCCCCACAAGGCTTGTCCCCAAATAAGGTTTTAAGCGTTTGTTGCCAAAACCATACTGCAAACCGAGTGCATATTGCCAATAAGGTTGTTGAACTTTTACTTCATGAAAAACATCGTTAGGCGTTGGCGGCGTGATATTTGGAATATCCAATTCGGCTGTAATTTTTTCCACATCATAACTTAATGCCATAAATTGAGCTTCGCCAATAATTTTCAAGTGATTACCTAACAGTATACCACCTCTTATGCCTGTCGAAAAGCCACTTTGTCGCACAATATCCTTTCCATCAATAGCCGCTACACCGCCTAAAACACCTAATTCGTAACCACCGATTTTTATCGGTTTAATAATTGGTGGACTTTTTTTTACTTGTTTTTCAAGAACGGGCTCATTTATTTCTGATGGTTTTTCTGCTTTTTCCTCTTTTTTATGGTGCAAACGCTCCATCAAGCCTAAGGCATGACTGGGGGGGTCTGCTGACTCTTTATTTATAGGTGTATTCTTATTTATGTGCAAAGCATCACTTTGAGTTACAGCGGTTTTCAATGAATCATTGGCATTATTATTCTCTGATGTATTGTTCAAAGGACTCTTTTCAGAGATTGCATCATTACTAACGGTTTCAGTAAACCGTTTTTTGTTAGCAGATAGTATCGTATCATTGCTTGACGGAGTTGTACCCAACACATTTTTTTCACCTTCTTTTTGCGTAAAATCCGTTTTTAATCCGTCATTACCTTTATCCATTTCATTTTTTGAAACAGAATTAGGCATTTGAGCAGAGCTATTTTTAGGAACATCGTTGATAGTTGTCGTTTTTACGTTAGCTTTATTTTCGCCAATTATTTTAGTTTTTGAATGAGAAACATTGCTTTTAATTGTTGTTCCATCTGAAAAGTCACGGCGCACGACGGTTTGAAAAATCGTATCGTACCGACGTACAACCACATGATGATAAACAGTATCACTTTTTACAGTTGATACTGAGGGGGTCAATAGAGCCTGATTTTCAAGGCGCAAACTCTTGATTTCAGCTGTTAAATTACGGATGTCTTGTTGAGAATTATGTAGTGACCAACCCATAAAACCCAATGTGCCGAGCACAGCCACCAAAGGAATTGACAGCCACAGTCTTAACCGCCGTCGCCGCTTTTCGGCAAGCTGAGTGCTTAGATGATTTTTCATTTTATCCCATTTATCATCTGAAAACGGGAAATCCTCGTCGGTTTTTAAATGATCGCCAAAAAATTTGTCGAAGTTTTGCTCATCCATTATTCATTAGATTCTTTTGTAAAATCATTTTTTGTAGTTTTTGTCGTGCTATCATCATATTCGTGCGCGCAGTACCTTCAGCTATACCCAACATGGCAGCTATTTCTACATGAGAATATCCTTCCACAACCGATAAAGTGAACGCTGTACGATAGGACGGCGGCAATTGTCGAACCAAATCCTTAACCTCATCAGTGGACATTTGTTCATTGATAGGGTCGCTAAAGTCCATGTTTTCAACCAATTTCAAGTCGGTTGTTATCAATTTTTTTTCATATTTTTTCAAATAATTAATAGCCGAACGCACAACAATCGTATGAAACCAACCGGGAAACGACTGCAAAGGATCATACATATCTATTTTCGTAAACACCCGCAAAAACGCATCATTGAGCATCTCTTCCGCTTCATCTTTCGATTGTGCATAACGATTACTTACATTCATACCGTAGCGGTAAAATTGCTTATACAATGCTTTTTGGCTCGCAGATTTACCTACTCGACAACCGCTGATGATATTCTGTAATTCGTTTTGCGTCATAACACTTTCAGTGAGTTGCTCAATTTGATATACACCCTGACTTTTAGGAAACGTAGGTTGGATTTATTTTTATGTCCACCTATTTTTTGTGGGCAAACCGCTTTTATCATGCTGAACGCAGTGAAAGCATCTGGTTTTGCATTATATCAAGATGCTTTCACTGTGCTCAGATGACAAAAGCGGTGTATTTTACTTGACCAACTATTTTAGCTTTTGGATGCGCTTTTTTGATAGCTGTAACCACTGTTGCAGGTAATTGAGCCACAGGAATTTCGGTTTCCGTTTCCACCCATTCACCTTTTTCAGTAAAATTAGCGGACATTTCAACGCCATTGACTTTAAATTCGGCTTCGTATTCACCACTTTTTTCTTTGTCAAAATCTACTTTTTTGACATTTGGGAACTTCGCCGCAAAAGCTTTTGTGACGGCTGCGGGTGCTTTTTGTGCCATCATACTGAGGGGTAGCGCAAAG
>JAYTUQ010000135.1:0-7905 GCA_043744455.1 Saprospiraceae bacterium
TATCCGAATAACGAACTGAATTTCCAGTTTTACTAATTCTCGAAGCCAATAATCGCCGATAAATTCTCTATCGCCTGATAAATGAAGAACAGGAAAAGGCAGCACTTCAAGCCATTGACTTTTTAAGCGTTTGATAAGGTCTAAACGCATTTTCATGGTCGAATTACCTGCTTTATTCAAGTCCACCCAGACTAATGGCACAAAACAACCGTGGTAAATAGCACCGATACAGAGGATATTTTTATGGACTTTTCCATATTTCCAGTTGGTACGGTCTAATACTAAATGACAACTTGGACAAGTGTGAAATAAAAAGAGTAATATCGTTTGAAAAATTGCTTTTTGTATAATATCCCCTTTTCCTGTTGCAAAAAATTTAATAAACGATTGATAATCAATGCCTTTGGGGGTTTTGATACCAATAACGCTGCCTATTTTTTCACTCGCTTTGTAGATACAACTCGTCCGTGATTTTAATATACAGCACGCTATGGCTAATAATAAGCCTAATTTTTGTGGACTCAATTGGCTAAATATTGGCATTTTATGCAATATCTTTGTCCACAAGAGTATGTCGGTTTGCTTTGCATCTTTTTTCATCAACTAAATGTATGCAACCTTCATACTCTTTTTTCATATTATAACTTTTTACTGTACAGTAGTTTATAAAAATACTCAAAACAAACACTTTAAAATATGAAAAAAGGACTCATTTTATTATTCATTTTATGCTTAAACACTGCTTTTTCGCAAGAAAAAACCGATAAATTACTCGTTGATATTCTAAAAAAGAAACTGGAATTGTTTGGTAAAATACTTGCTGAACCTGCAAAATATCGCGTACAAATACTTTATACACAAATTGATAGGGATAAAAACAATACACTCACTTTCAAAAGTTATGCCTATCGAATCAATAAAGACGCATATTTTTATCCTGCTTCAACGGTCAAATTACCTGCTTGTTTATTGGCTTTAGAAAAGATTAATCATTTGAATATCAAAGGATTAACACGCAATTCGTGGATGTTATCGGATTCTGCGTTTGAGGGTCAAATCAAACAAACTACTGACGAATCTAACCTTGGAAATGGTGGTATGCCGACGATTGAACATTATATCAAAAAGATTCTTTTGGTGAGCGACAATGATGCATTTAATCGTTTGTATGAACTTATGGGACAAGAAGCGTTTAACGAAACGCTGTATAAAAAAGGCTACAAAGACTCGCGGATTGTTCATCGTTTACAAGTTCCGATGTCAAGAGAACAAAATAGGCGGTCAAATCCAATTATTTTTAGAAACAAAACGGAAGGCGATGAGCTTATGTTGACCGATATTTATCGACAGCCGATGCTCGTGAATCCTAAAGTTTATGAACCTGCTGCACCGATTAAATTGGGCAAAGGTTATATGCAAGGCAATAAATTGGTAAATGAACCTTTTGATTTTACCTCCAAAAACTGCTTTCCACTCGAAAATCAACAGGCGATACTGAGGGGGGTACTTTTTCCAGAAGGTGTACCTAAAGAACAGCGTTTTGACTTAAAAGACGATGATTACAAGCTGATTTACAAGTATATGTCACAATTTCCTACAGAAACAAGCAATCCACCTTATGCCAAAGACACAGCGATGTATGACAGTTATTGCAAATTTTTGATGTTTGGTGATTCAAAAAAACCGATGCCGCCTTCTATTCGCATTTTTAATAAAGTCGGTGATGCGTATGGCTTTTTGTTGGACAATGCCTATATCGTTGATTTTGAAAAGAAGATAGAGTTTATGCTGACTGCCGTCATTTACTGCAATTCTGATGACATTTTCAACGACGATAAATACGATTACGAAACGGTCGGTTATCCCTTTATGGCAAATTTGGGTAAAACGATTTATGATTATGAAGTAAAAAGAAAGCGTAAAGTGAAACCTGATTTGTCGAAGTTTAAGATGAAATATGACTAAAATAGTCATTGGTCATTTGTCATTAGTCATTAGTCATTTGTCATTAGTCATTAGATTAACATCAAGTAATGACAAATGACTATTGACCAATGACTACTCTAAAACCTTAAAAGTCGTCCTTCTGTTCGCCTGGTGCTGGTCTTCTGTACATTTGGCACAATCACAAACGACCGCCGGTTGCGATTCGCCATAGCCTTTTGCCACCAAACGCTCGCTTGATATACCTTTAGAAATCAAGAAATTAACAGCCGATTCTGCTCTTTTCTGACTTAATATAGCATTATAATCATCTTTGCCACGACAGTCAGTATGACTGGACAATTGGATTTTAATGGTTGGATTTTCCGTCAAAGTTTGCGCTAATTTTCTCAAAGTCGGTTCAGCATCCGTCCGAATGTCCCATTTATCATAGTCATAGTAGATGTTATCAAGCGTAATTTCTTTGTTTTTGTAGATTTTATCCAAAACTATTTCTACCTCAAATCTTTGAATCGGGTTAGCGGGGTCTTTGCCTAAGCCTTTTGAGGTAAATTTTTCAGAATTATTCAAGTAGCCCTCGTGAGATGCGATAAAACTATAATCAGTATTGTCGTCTAAATCAAGCGTAGCGACCCCCTCAGTATTAACCGTCAATTCTCTTTTCTTACCATTCATATTAATCGTGACTTTTGAATCCGTTAAAGGTTTACGACCCAAAACTTTTGAGTTTGGATTGTCTTGAGTTTGAAAAACCTTTTCTAAAACAATGATGTCCAATGTCTTTTTATATTCAATTTTCGTCTGTTTTGGCTTCTCTGGCACAACAACGACGGGACGCGGTGGCGGTGTGCGCCGTTCAAACTTATAAATATCATCATTGCCCTTTCCTCCTATCCTATTCGATGTAAAATAGCCTTGTTGAAACACGCCATCTTTCTTAACGGCTTGATAATCAATGATAAAACCAAAATCATCTGAACCAGAATTAATTGGGGGCTTCATGTTCAAAGGATTTGCCCAAGAACCATCTTTAAGTTTGAAGGTTTTAAAAATATCATAGCCACCCATCCCCGTAAAAAAATCAGATGAAAAATACAAGGTGTCGCCATCCATCGAAGGGTACGCTTCATTGCCTTGCGAATTGACCGTTCGAGGCATCAATTTTGGTTCAACAAAACCATCAGAAGTCATAGCACATTCGTACAAGTCAAAACCGCCCCAACCTTCGGGGTCATTGGCAGCAAAAAAGAGTTTCTTTCCATCCGCAGATACTGAGGGGGTCGAATAACGAATTTTTTCCTTACAAAAAGGCAGTACTTCGGGCGTTGTCCAAGTACCACTTATCTTTTTTGAATAAAATATTTTTGAATAATAAACGGTGGTATCGTTGCCTGACTTCGTAAAATACATTTCATCGCCTTTTGCCGTGAACGTTGCCGTTGCTTCATTGTCCTTTGTGTTGAGTTCTTTGTCAAAACCTTTGGCAGCGTTGTTATCAACAATAAAAAGGTCGCTGAATTTATTACCTGTCCAAGCATAGACCGCATCACCTGTTGCAGCAGTTCTATCGCTTGTGAAAACAACTTGTCCATCGCTTAATACTGAGGGGGCGTAATCGGCAGAAGCGGTATTAAAAGGCGCAGGTTCGACGGTAAAACCCGAATATTTCTGGTCTTCCAACCAACCTGCGGCAACAAGACACGCTGTTATTTCACGACGATATTCATAAGGCGCACCAATTTCTATACCTAATGTTTTGAAAGCTTCTGCGGCTTCTTTATAATTTTCAGAACGTTTCAAACAATAGGTGTATTCGCGCAAGGCATCGAGATTCGAGCCATTGTCATAGGCAGTTTTATACCACGTTTGCGCCTTCGAATCGTTGTGCAGTTCACGATAGGATTCTGCAATCATAAAGGCAATTTTACCTTTTTCAACTTTGGTTTTAGCATTATTAAATTCCTTTTGCCCAAAAGTGGCGGCATTGGCGTATTGTTTTAAGTCAAAAGCTGTTTTGCTGTCTTTGACTTTGATGGTGTAATTACAGGCAACAAAAGCCATGCAAAGCATGTGTAACAAAATAATTGTGTAAGAAGATGGACGCATAGTCTGTATATTTTTATAGAACGATTAAGTGTTTTCCAAGTAACAAGTAATTAATTAACGTGGACTAATTATTATTTTTTTATCACATAGTTAAGTAGGTGGTTTCACATAGAAAACATAGCTAATTGTTTAAAAACTATATTTTCTATGTGAAACCACCTATCTGACTATGTGATAAAAACAACCTATAATTTATACGCTGCTAATTCTGTGAAAATAACGCTTGTTTCCGTCTTTTTGTTATCAAAAAAACGAAGGCTCAATATAGAAAATCCTTTGCGCCCTTTTGTATTTGAATGAACCTATAAATTTTTACTAAAAAAAGATACCTTTGCGCCGCTTTTTATTTGATATTAAAGAATCAATCAATAATAATTACTTATGGCTTTGAAATGTGGCATCGTTGGCTTGCCGAATGTTGGAAAATCAACGCTTTTTAATGCGTTAACCTCTGCAAAAGCATTGGCAGCGAACTATCCTTTTGCAACAAAAGACCCAAATGTGGGCATTATCACTGTGCCTGATGCACGTCTCGATAAATTAGCTGAAATCGTTAATCCACAAAAGATTTTACCGACAACCGTTGAGATTGTTGACATCGCAGGTTTGATAAAAGGCGCGTCAAAAGGTGAAGGTTTGGGCAATCAGTTTTTGGCAACCATTCGTGAAGTCAATGCGATTGTCTATGTTGTCCGATGTTTTGAAGACGATAACATCGTTCATGTTGAAGGTTCGGTTGACCCTGTACGTGATAAAACAATTATTGACAATGAATTGATATTGAAGGATTTAGAAACGGCAGAAAAACGTCTCGACCGTTATAAAAAAAGTACAAAAGGTGGCGATAAATCTGCTTTAGGGGCGATTGATGTGTGCCAAAGAATGTATGACCACATGTATGCAGGACAACCCGCGCGCAGTTTTAAAGCAGACGATGCCGATACAAAAGCAATCATTGACGAAATGTTTTTGTTGACTGCCAAACCGATTGTTTATATCTGTAATGTGGATGAAGCGGCTGTGTTGACGGGCAATGCCTTGACTGAAACCTTCAAAAAGGCGGTTGATACTGAGGGGGCAGAAATCTTATTGATTTCTGCACAAATCGAAGCGGAAATTGCGGAATTAGAATCGAAAGAAGAGCGTCTCGAATACATCGAAGCCATGGGTTTGGACGAAGCGGGCGTCAATAAAGTGATTCATGCCTGTTATCGGATTCTGAATTTGATTACCTATTTTACCGCTGGCGTTAAAGAAGTGCGCGCCTGGACGATTGGAAAAGGCTGGACTGCCCCACAAGCGGCGGGTGTGATTCACTCCGACTTTGAAAGGGGTTTCATTCGCGCAGAAACGATTGCATATAACGACTATGTGACTTTAGGCGGCGAAAAACAAGCGCGCGATGTGGGCAAATTGCGGTCGGAAGGAAAAGAGTACATCGTGAAAGACGGCGATGTGATGCACTTTTTGTTCAATGTTTAAGGATATAAATTTTGTTCAAACACATAGCCACAGAGAACACATAGCTATTTAATATTAAATCTTTTAAAAGCTATGTACCCTCTGTGGCTATGTGTTTTAATAAAATAAAAATGGATAATAAAATAGTACGCTTTTTGGCTTGATGCGAAAAGGGTGCTGTTTTTTTTTGCCCTCAATACCAAGATTTATAAAAAATTATGGAAACGCCTAAAATAACGTCGGAACGCCCACATATATCAGCGCAAGACTTTTCTATTTGAAAGGGTTGAGAAAAAGGTGCGAACATCTGTCTAAAAGCACACAAGGGGCGTACAAAAGGCAATAGAGGCAGCACAAAAGACCAAAACGAGCGCATATATTGACAGAAACAAAAAATATAGGAACACAACGGAAAGAAAAAAGACAACAACAGCCGCATATAACACCACAACAGCAAAATATACCACAAACTTTTTGTAGCATATCCACTGAACGAAAAAAAAGGACGCAAACTTTTTGTCGTATATCCACTCAACTAAAAAAAATAAGGCAAAAACTTTGTCGTACATCGTGGAAACGAGAAAATATATTGCGCCTTTTTTGTAGCATATCTGCGCAAGAGAAAAATATATGGGCTCAACAGAAACCTTTATGTGACAAAATTTTTGTTAACTAACACGCACTACACGCATTTTGACTAATATTTTCTATTTTTGAGGCAAAACATTCTAAGGAACAAAACTTATCAAATCTGATTCTTTGAATATTTTTGTGGAGGTAGCAAATCTATGAGGTGCGGACAAGGTATAGTAGACAGAAATGGAATAGGTTTTTGCTTTTTTTTTGCAAAAAAAAATAAAAAACCTATTTCATTTCTGTCTACTATACCTAAACCCAATCAAAAAAGTGCCGCAATGTCGGTGGAGTCCGACACATCAATGTTGGCATTTTCTGAAAACAAAAGAACATTGGGCTTTATTTCAAGACCTATTTCAAGACTTCACATTGAATATTCAGAAAAGTATTACCCCCCTCAGTATTCCGAAGTCGGAAATGTTGGAGCGTCCGAAGTTACAATTGAGAACCGATGTTGTTGACAATATTGATAGTGTGATTGCTAATCAACTTATCAATATTGTGGAACCAACACCTTTTAAAATCGAAAAGCTCACTTACAATACACATCAATTTTTGGGCATTCCGATTCCATCTAACGATATGGAAAGTCGAGATAAAATAAAATGCATAGAAGGGCGCAGTTGGCATCCGCAAGAGAAAATGTGGTTATTGCCTTACAATCAACCGACTTATGATAAACTTAAAGCTGTTTTTGGTGATAAATTGCAGAAACCAACACATTCAGGCTTTCGGCTCATTAAAGCCCCTGTTCATGAACCCCAAAGGACTTTGAAGCCCAAGACGAAAAAATTGGACAACAGCCTACTGTTTGACAAACTCAATGGTATGCAGCAAATAGCCGTAACCAAATTGGAAAACTTGTTGGTTGAAGAGCGCAAAGCTTATCATACCTTGAAAGGCTATCGCAATATTTTTATTCATTTTTTAACTTTTTACCATGATGTTAAACCGAGCTTGATTACGAACGAACAGATTCGGAACTATATCGTCAAGCGTATCAAGGAAGATAATATTTCGAAAAGTACGCAGAATCAAATCATCAGCACATTCAAGGCTTTTTATGGGCGGCTGCTCGACCAACACCACAAAGTTAATGATTTGTATCGCCCTAACAAAGAGCAGCATTTGCCCAAAACCTTAGAACCCGACGAAATCGTCAGACTGTTTGCACAAGTGGGCAATATGAAGCATAAATGTATTTTGATGCTTTTGTACGGTAGTGGTTTACGCGTCGGTGAAGTGGTGCGATTGAAATGGCAGGATTTAGATTTTGTAGAGAAAACGGTTTTTATTCACAACGGCAAAAACTACAAAGACCGTTACACGATTCTGTCTGATAAAACTATTGGCTTATTGAAAAAATACAATCCGATGCCCAAAACAACCGATTGGGTTTTTGAAAGTCCTGACGGTGGGCATTATTCAGAGCGAAGTGTGCAACAGTTCTTCGGAGAAGCACTTGCCAAAGCACGTATAGACAAACAAGTATCAACACACAGTTTGCGTCATGCCTTTGCGACACAATTACTGAAAGCCCATACGGATTTAGATTTTGTCAGAAAAGTCATGGGTCATGCGTCAATAAAAACAACTCAAATTTATTTGCATGTTTTGAAAACCGATTTGACTAAAACACGTAGCCCTTTAGATGATTTAGATATATGAACACATTTTATGCGAAACCATATAAAACTCTGTTGGTATGAAAATACATTTTATACGAAAGATATATTCCGCAACTAAGATACCCCTCAG
>JAYTUQ010000136.1:0-2053 GCA_043744455.1 Saprospiraceae bacterium
GATGTCGTGACCCGTTACAAAGGCAAAATTTATGTGTGGGATGTGGTCAATGAAGCCATTCTCGACGGCGGCGATAAAGCGATGCGGGAGTCTCCATTTTATACAATCATTGGCGAAGAATATATCGAACGCGCCTTTGAATACGCCCATGCTGCCGACCCAAAAGCGAAACTGTTTTACAACGATTACAACACCGAGAATGCCTTAAAACGGGAGCGTATCTATCAATTGGTTAAAAAATTGAAGGAGAAAGGTGTGCCGATTCATGGCGTGGGTTTGCAAGGGCATTGGTCGATTTATGAACCAACGGCAGCAGAATTGGAGGAATCTATCAATAAATTTGCTTCTTTGGGTCTCGAAGTTCAGATAACAGAAGTTGACGTGTCGGTATATCCGAAACAACATCAGCGTACCACAGAGCCCTTCAAAGGCAAGGCGGAATACACGACAGACATGGAAGCCCAACAAGCAGAAAAGTATAAAATGCTGTTTGAAGTGTTCAGAAAGCATAAAAATGTGGTGACGAGTGTGACGTTTTGGAATTTGTCGGATAGGTCTTCCTGGTTGGATAACTTCCCTGTACCGGGTCGCAAAGATTTTCCATTGCTCTTTGATGCGGCGTTTAAACCCAAAAAGGCGTTTTGGGAAGTGGTGAAGTTTTAGAAATATTTTCATACAAAAGGGCTACTCCGACAACAGAGTAGCCCTTTTATATTGTAGCCATAACCTTTTTTATGGCGCTACCTAATACTCTACAGGAACAGACCATTCGCTTTTTGTACCATCTTTTGCGATACTTTGGATGCGAATTTCGACAACCATACGCAGTTCAAAGTCATGGATGGTATAATTTCTTAGACCGCAAGAATGACCGCCTATCCATTTATCTTCGCCTTTCAATCGCCATTCGATATTATAATGTTTTCCATTACCGACATCTTTCCATTTAATCAGAGCAGAACCTGAACGGTCTCCTTTGGCAATGGTTATTTCGGTTGGTGAGCCCAAATACGTAGTGCGTGCCATTGTGCCATTATTCACTTCGTGTCCCGAAGCCAAAATAACGGCGAGGTCGCCTTTGGCATGAATATCCATCAATTTTGCTAACAAATCAAATTGCGCCACAGCTGCGTCTTTTTTGCTCGTTTTCTGGACATAATAAAGTGCGCCGCCCGCATTGGGGTCGAGTGCCAAGTTTTTGTAATCGGCTAAAACGGTCTTTGCGGTTTCGACATTTGCATTCATGGATACAAATTGAGGGTCGTTTGTCATGCTTAACACGATACCTTCGCCGTAACTAAAGAACCTGTCATCAGGATATTTTTTGAAACCTACTGAAACTAAACTTTTCATATACTAATGTTTTAGATAGTTACCGAGCAAGAATATTTTGCTCGTATTGGTTTCAAAAATAATATTATTTTTCCCTATTTGTCAAGCCTCTGTTTTTTGATAATCTGCATTTGTACTAAAAATAAGGGCAAGTGGTCGAGTAAAATTACTAAAAGGTGTAAAAAATTTATACTATTTTTTAAAATACTGGATGGAGATTGGTAAACGCTGTATGAAATTATCAAACGCTGTGTAGAAATTGCCAGCCGCTGTACAGAAATTACTAATCGCTGTATGGAAGTTGTCAACTACCGTATGAAATTGCTAACCGTCGTATGGAAATTGTCAACTGCTGTATAGCATTATCAATCGACGTATGGAAATTGTCAATCGCTTTGTAGAAGTTACGAGCTACTGTATGACAATTGCCAACCGCCGAACAGAAACTGCCAAACGCTATATAGAAATTACAAATCACGATAAGGAAATTACTGAGGGGATTAAAAAATGCAATGATTTTTAGTTGGTTAGAAAGAGAAATTATATAAGCAAGGATAATTTTTTTTGAGAAAAGGGCTTCTAATCGGTAAGATTTTGTTTTTGTCGGCATTCTAATAAGTATCAAACGAACTTAATTTTTCATCTTTTAAAAATCATAAAACATGAAACCATTACTCTTGCTTTTCAGTACATTTTTGTTTTTGGCTACACCTGCCTTTGC
>JAYTUQ010000137.1:0-28887 GCA_043744455.1 Saprospiraceae bacterium
GTCGGTTTGCTTTGCATCTTTTTTCATCAACTAAATGTATGCAACCTTCATACTCTTTTTTCATATTATAACTTTTTACTGTACAGTAGTTTAAAAAAAGAGATTGACTTTGCAAAAGTCAATCTCTTTTTTTATTAGAATTTTATTAACTATCAAGCTCTACCTAAACCACGTAACAAACGATAATGCGAAGCTACAGCGGACGTAACCTTTGGAAACTCAATGTATTGAATACCATACTCTAAGCACGTATCACGTACAATACGACTGATGGCAGGGTAATGAACATGACTTACTTTTGGAAATAAGTGGTGCTCAATTTGATAATTTAGACCGCCACAAAACCATGTGATGATACGATTGCGGGTTGCAAAGTTAGCCGTTGTTTGTACCTGATGAATCGCCCATTCATTTTCAATTTTACCATCATCAGCGGGTAAGGGAAAATCTGTATGTTCAACAGTGTGAGCTAATTGGAAAATGATGCTAATTACGAAACCTGTTACAGTTACAAAAATACTAAAACCAATCAAAGTAGGTACAAAGCCTACGACTAAAATGGGTAAAATGATGAACAAGAAATAGCTAAAAAATTTACTACCCCAAAAAATAGCATGTTGAATAGGCTTCATGTGGTTAATCTCTACCACACCTATATAACCTCTAAAATATTTTTTGAAATCTAAGTAAAACATCCAAAAAAAGTACATTATAGCATACAGTACAACGAAATATACGTGTTGAAACCGATGAAACCACCGAAATTTTTGTGTATCACACATTCTAAGAAATGGTTTAACATCTATATCATCGTCCACACCATCCACATTAGTGAAGGAGTGATGAATGACATTGTGCTTTATATTCCACATAAAATCGCTACCACCTAAAATGTTCAGTGAAAAGGCAGCAGCACGATTGAGTATCTTGGATTTTGAAAAACTACCGTGCCCACCATCATGCATGACATTGAAACCAATTCCTGCCGTTAATAAGCCTAAAATAGCACAAAGCGGCACAGCAACCCACCAAACAGGTGTAAAAAAAACTAAAACTGTGTAAATCACGATATGAGAAACCACAAGGAAAATAGCTTTAGAAAATAACCGCCAATTGCCCGTCGGGGCAGCATTTTTGTCAGTAAAATATTGATTGACTCTGCGACGTAAATCGTTGTAAAACGAAGGAGTAGTAGTGAAACGAGGTGCTTGCATTAAAAAAAGTCTATTTGAAAAATGAAAAAATGATTTGATAAATCCTCTTTGAATACAAAGATACGCTAAAATACTGAGGGGATATCTAACAGCCAAGAAGAATTAATTTTTTTTCAAGTTTGGTTATTATTTTTATTTATTCTAGAAATCGATATAGTTATTTTTATAATTCTTATTTTTAATTTATTTAAAAAAATAGGATTAATATACATATTTATTAATATACATTTCATCTAAAAAAGAAAAAATCTTTTGATTTGTATGGCAAAGTTCTCATTATAAGCCTCCAGATAAAGAGTTTGCGAACGGGAATCCATTAAAAAAAAGACATTAGCTTTGTAAAACAGCTATTTGCGATTAGTTTTGTGCCGCTTTTTTTGAAAGTATATAGAAAATTATATTTGATCACTTTTTTTGAAAAACTAACTCGAAGAGAAAAATGGAAAATTTGATTTACATCTTACCATTCTTTGGTCTGATTGGCTTGGCTTATATGGCATACCTCTGGGGATGGGTAAGCAAACAAGATGCTGGGAATGAGAAAATGCAAGAAATTGCAGCAGCAATCGCAGATGGCGCATTAGCTTTTCTGAACGCAGAGTATCGCGTATTGGGTGTCTTTGTCGTCGTGGCAGGTGCCCTTTTAGGTATTCAATCCCAATTGGTTGAAAATTCAAGTTTGTTGATTGTTGCGGCTTTCGTGATGGGCGCTGTATTTTCTGCAGTAGCAGGCAACTTAGGGATGCGTATCGCTACAAAAGCGAATGTGCGAACTACACAAGCTGCCCGTACAAGTCTTGCAAAAGGTTTACAAGTGTCTTTTCGTGGTGGTACAGTGATGGGTTTGGGCGTTGCAGGTTTAGCAGTTTTTGGCTTGTCTTTCTTGTTTTTGGCATTTACCTACCAATTTATGAGTTCAGGCACTGGTACTGAGGGGTTCGTACATGAGATGGAAAGAACGCTCGAAGTCTTGGCTGGTTTCTCATTAGGTGCGGAGTCTATCGCTTTGTTCGCCCGTGTTGGTGGGGGTATTTATACTAAAGCAGCAGACGTAGGTGCCGACCTCGTTGGTAAAGTCGAAGCGGGTATCCCAGAAGACGACCCGCGGAACCCTGCAACCATTGCCGACAATGTAGGCGACAATGTAGGCGACGTAGCGGGTATGGGTGCCGACTTGTTCGGTTCTTATGTCGCCACGGTTTTAGCATCAATGGTTTTAGGTAACTATTTGATTAAAGACAATTTAGACAATATCGAAATGACCAATACGTTTGGCGGTATGGGTCCCATATTGCTACCTATTTTGATTGCAGGTTTGGGGATTATTTTCTCTATTATCGGTACTTTCTTTGTCAAAATCACGGATAAAGATGCATCACTCGATGCCGTTCAAGGTGCGCTTAATAAAGGCAATATCGTCTCTATCATTCTAACAGGTCTGGCTTGTTATCCGCTTTTGATGATGATGTTGCCGCCTACTATGAATATGACTTTTTTTGGAGAAGGTACTAAAACGATTACGACAATGCACCTTTTCTTAGCTATTGTGGTCGGTTTAGTCGTAGGATTATTGATTTCAAAAATTACAGAATACTATACAGGTATGGGCAAAAAGCCTGTAAATGACATCATCCAACGGTCAGGTACAGGTGCAGCGACAAACATTATAGCCGGTTTAGGAGTTGGTATGATGTCAACGGCTTATCCGATTCTCTTGTTTTCAGGGGCTATTTGGTCGGCATATACTTTGGCGGGTTTTTATGGTGTTGCCATTGCGGCTTCTGCGATGATGGCAACAACAGCGATGCAATTAGCGATTGATGCTTTTGGTCCAATTGCGGACAACGCAGGTGGTATCGCTGAAATGTCGCAATTACCGAAAGAAGTCCGCGAGCGTACAGACGTTTTGGACTCAGTAGGCAACACTACAGCGGCGATTGGTAAAGGTTTTGCGATTGCATCAGCGGCTTTGACAGCTTTGGCGTTGTTTGCAGCTTATGTGAAACTATCGGATATCAATGGTATCAATATCTTCAAAGCAGACGTTTTGGCGGCTCTTTTCTTGGGTGGTATGATTCCCGTTGTGTTTTCTGCTTTTGCGATGAATGCAGTAGGTCGTGCTGCGATGGATATGGTCAATGAAGTACGCCGTCAATTCCGCGAGATTCCGGGCATTTTGGAAGGTACTGGCAAACCTGAATACGCTAAATGTGTAGATATTTCAACAAAAGCAGCTCTCCGCGAAATGATGATGCCGGGTGCGATTACGATTATCACGCCCCTTTTCGTGGGTTTCTTAATGGGACCTGAACCATTGGGTGGTTATATGGCAGGCGTAACCGTGTCGGGCGTTATGTGGGCTATTTTCCAATCAAATGCAGGTGGTGCTTGGGACAATGCTAAAAAAGCCTTTGAAAAAGGTGTCAGCATTGACGGAAAAATGTATTACAAAGGTTCTGACCCACACAAAGCGGCTGTTACAGGCGACACCGTTGGCGACCCTTTCAAAGACACATCTGGACCTTCCATGAACATCTTAATTAAACTCTCTTGTTTGATTGGTTTGGCTATTGCCCCAATTATTGGTCTCTTACATAAAAAAGAAGCACCTACAGGCATTGGCGAACAACGAATTGAGCAAAAAATAATAGAACAACCTAAACAAGAAGCGACGACTTATAATGTAGAAAAGAAGTAACTTTTATCTTTTTTGTTCTAAAATACTGAGGGGGTATTTCGATGTCATCGAGATGCCCCCTCAGTATTTTTAGTTGAAAAACAAGCGAAATATCAAAAAAATCATACAATTAAAATTAAATATGCTTTTATCACCTACAAGTTCATTAAATTTGTCATAACAGAAAAATATTTGCTCATATAAAAATCATTATAATGAAAAAAAATCTCCTAATCCGATTTATACTGAGGGGGTGCTTGATATTGATAATAGTTTTGGTCAACAGGTTAACTTAAAGGTGGTAAATAGTTTTGGTCAAATTATGGAAACGGCTAATCTTAAAAATGAAAAATATTATGCTATTCAACGTAAAAATTGGGCAAGCGGTCTATACTTTATCTATTTAAAATTGGAAGATAAGCAAACTGTATTGAAAGTAGAAATAGGATATTGATGCTGGTCGAGAGTTTGAAAAAAATGGTATAGAAGTTGACTGAAAACAAAGGAGATTTGTACATTTGGAAAGAGTCAATACCAAAGGGTACAAAAAACGCTAATTGTATCGAAAAAATCCTTGGTATTTTAGAAAAAAAAGGTTTGGCACCTTCTTTTTTTTGGGTGTTAAAAAACTTTTTTTCCGAAAATGTGAAAAAACTGTAATAGGCTCTATAAGAACAAATTTTTAAATTTGCTTTTTGATTAAATTGAATATATTTTTTTCTTAATTATTAAAATCAGAATAATGCGTAAAAAACTAACGATTAAATCGTTCCAACTGGTTATCATGGTTGGAATATTTATGGCTTCCCTCAGTATTCAAACCCTTTTTGCTATTGATTTGCCACAAAAATTGGAAAAATCTGGTCAAATCTCTAAAAACAAAGCCCATTTTTCGACAGCGTCCATGTATGACGATGTCGTCATTGACGATTTGGTCATGTTTGATCAGCCAAGCAGTCTTAGCAGCCGAAGTACCAGCCCCACCACGAGCACAATAGGTTGTATTTGGGGAATTCCTCAAACCATGAATTCGGATGATTCTCACGATGTTACTATTGTAAGTGGTAGCTCATGGGCAGCAAACTTTGAAAAAAACAACATCCAATTAACCGTTAATTTCACCTACAATGCTCAAACCGATATTCTAAGTTTCGGTAAAACATTAGGTAATGGTTTAACTTATAGTATTGCTCAAAATAATTCATCTATTACTTTTTATCACAATCGGAAACCTTTCGTAATTATTGACGAAATACGAAATTGCGAACAAAATGTGTGTTTAACAGTTCGATTCATGATAAATAAGACGACAATGAGTGTGCAAAATTGTAGTACGGCAACAGTCTCTTATAGTATGGGTGCACAAAATCTCAATAATAATACGGCTGCACAACAAAAAACTGGTATAGCTCTTGATGTTGCAGGGGATGTTAATATAGGTGCTTTTAAAAATAATAGTGTTGTCTATATGCATCAAGTTGTTCCTAATCCTGTCAATAATCAAACTTACATAAAATATCATTTGCTTGATAATGCACAAGTTCGCGTTTCAATTTACAACGCTATCGGTCAACAAATAAAAGTTTTAGTCAATCAAAACCAGACCAAGGGAGAACAGTCGATAGTGTGGAATGTTGGGGATGAACTAAAGCCAGGTATGTATTTCTATGAAATAATTGCCAATAATGAACGAATGATAGGCAAAGTCATTAAGCAATAGCAATAGCAATAGCAATAGCAATAGCAATAGCAATAGTGTTAATAATTTTTTACAAAAAGGCTCTTTTCTGTTCAATCAGGAAAGAGCTTTTTTTACGAGCAAAAAAAAATTACCGAAAAGTCGAAAAAACTGTAATTGTTTAAACGCCCGAGCTTCCTCATCTTTGTCGTATGATTTGAGAATCAATATAACTTTAACACAAAACTTATTTTTTATTATTATCATTTAGATAATTAAACGATTTTTAACCATGAATAGGAACGCAATAATTTATACTCTTTTCACGCTATGCCTTTTGAACTTCCAATTATTAAAAGGACAAAACGTTGCTCAAGTAGGTCAAACATCAAGGGCTACTATTCAATCTCAATTAGATGAGACCTGCAACTTAGCTACGATGAGTACGAACGCTAATTCTTATATTTTCATGGTTAAGCCGGTGGATGTGACGCCCAATTGCACACATTACATCAATTACTTCGAATACAATCCACAGACAAAGACTTGGGATAAACTTCTCAATGATACGATTTCTACGATGCCTTATATCGTGCAAGTAGGTTTATCAAAAGATGTGGCGTATAGAGTTCAGCATTATATCGTTTCAAATGATAATCCTTCTAATCCTTCTAATCATTCAGACAAATTTGAGGCTGACTTTAGCGTGAAAAGGACAGTAAAAGCGGTTGATGAGGAAGTATTAGTTCTTTTAGCTCAAAAAAATATAAATATTATATCAGGGTCTACTTCTGAAAATAATGAAATTAAAAACACAAAAAAATATTGACAATTACAAACAAAATCTTACAGTTAACACATTTAATCACCAAAAAAATTAGAAACATTACGAAAGTTAAAATAAAAATGTCCTTAATAAGTGCAAAAAACCTAAGACATTGAATAGTTGAAATTTACTTAGTAAATGTCTTTTTAAATAGAAAAAATATTGTTAGGATTGAAAATACATACACAACGCATTGTATCTCATGATTTTTCTAACCCGACACCTAATAAAGGTGTCGGGTTTTTTTGTGCCCTTTTTGAAAACACAAAATGCTCGAATCACACACGGATTCGAGCATTTTGATGTTTTTTACTGAGGGGGGTGCTTTTTATTCTATCACCAATTCCTTCTCCACTTTAACACCATCTTTTTCTATTTCCACAGTGTATTTACCTTTTTGAAGGTAATATTTACCATCGTCGCCTTTTTTTAATTCAATATCTTTAGCTTCTTTATCCTTTTTATCGGTGTTCAACCATGCTTGATACTGAGGGTTCTGTTTTTCATCAAAACTCAAGTCAATTTCGGCATAATTCAAGCCTTTTTGAAGTAAAACAGTTGATTTTGACAACACCAAATCTTTTCCTGCGCGAATTGTGACCGTGGCTTTCCCGCTTGTTTTGGCATAACATGGCATCGTCATGGTAATAGGTTTCATGTTTTCCCATTTGTTGTTTTGTATGCCCCAACTACGATTGGTTTGTTTTTTCAAATCAAAAACAACGAAGTCTTTTGCCAATGTTTTGTCGTCCAATTGCTCAACATGTTGCACATCTGCGATTAATAAAGAGCGTCCATGCGTACCAATTACCAATTCCTTGTCGCGTGGATGAACAACAACATCATGAACGGCTACATTAGGGAAGTCTTTACCCATCGTTTGAAAAGTTTTTCCTTTATCCAAAGACACATACAGGCTGTTATCTGTGCCGACATACAGAATATTGGGATTTTTAGGGTCTTCTTTTATAACATTGACGGGTTCGGCAGGCAAATTCATGCCGATGCGTGTCCATGTCTTGCCGTAATTTGTTGACACATATATATATGCGTTGAAATCGTCCCAACGATAGCCATTAAGCGATGCGTACACCATCGCTTTGTCGTGGCTGCTCGCTTGCACACGGCTCACCCAAAGGTCGGAAGGTAACCCCTCAGTAATTTTCTGCCACTCAACACCACCGTCTTGTGTCACATGAATTAAACCATCGTCGCTACCCGTATAAATTAATCCGAATTTAAGCGGCGACTCATGTATTGTTGTCAAAGTACCATAAGGCACATTGCCTTTTTTACCGCCTTTGGTGAGGTCATCGCTTATTTTTTCCCAATTATCCCCTTTATCTAAGGAGCGATAGAGTTTATTCGCACCGAAATACAGCACATCTTGATTGTGTTGCGACAACCAAATAGGTGTTTGCCAATTAAACCGGAGTGGTTTTTCACCTAAATCATGTTTGGGCGTGATGAATTTAGGTCGTCCTGCATTGGGTCTGGTCGTCGTCCGAGCATAAACGCCGAATTGAAAACCGGTGTAAACCGTTGTATTGTCGCGCGTATCCACCATCGTTTGCATACCATCACCACCCATAATGCTGCGGTATTCATTGTGTCCTGAACTTTGCCAATTGACATTTGGCTCTGATTTAGAACTGCCAACCCAAACGCCATTGTCTTGAAGCCCACCATAAACATTATAAGGCTCTGCCATATCCACATTGATGTGATAAAATTGACCAACAGGCGGATTATTGCATTTAAACCACGTTTTGCCATCGTCATAAGTGATGTTAATACCGCCATCGTTGCCATTGATGAGATGTCCTGTGCGATTTGGATTGACCCAAAGAGCATGGTGGTCGGCGTGCACATTGTTTTTATCAAGGTTGCGCCATGTTTTGCCGCCATCATCAGAACCAACAGCGTGAAAACCTAAGACATAGACCTTATCGGGATTATTTTGCGCCACTCGTATTTGTGCAAAATAATAGCCATAGGTAAAAAAGAGGTCAGGAATAGGCTTGTCATGCGTCTTTTTCCAAGATTTACCCCCATCTTCTGAACGATAAACTTCCGCGCCAATCAGTCCACCTCTATTCGCAAAACCATCATCGCCGGTGTCCACAAAATCGTACAGCGTTTGGACGTTTATTTTATTAGATTTGATTTGCTCGATGATGTCCTCGGCTTTATATTTTTCTGGAAAACCATTAGATTTCAAAAAATCAGCGACTTTCTTTTTGTTTAATCCTAAAAAAGCATCTTTCGACATCGTTTTGAGGTCTTCTTTCTTGATGCCTTCGTCTGTGGGTTCAGCATCTTTTGCAGGTTTTGAACCTTGATTGTCAATGACCGCATAGACCAGTGTGTTGCTGCCTTTTTTCGCCAATGCCAAACCGATGCGTCCCGCGTTTGTGCCTGTTGGGAAACCTACGCCTTCGGTTGTAACCAGTTTCCAAGTCATGCCTCCGTCAATGGATTTATAAATGCCTGAAGTTTTGCCCGATTCTTCAAAATTCCAAGCGCGGCGTTCTTTCATCCACATCGCAGCGTATAATACTGAGGGGTTGGTTTCATCCACCACAATATCAATTGCTCCTGTGTTTTCATCTACAAAAAGGGTTTGTTTCCATGTTTTGCCACCGTCTTTGGTCATATATACGCCACGCTCTTTGTTGGGTGAATAAAGATGACCTAAGGCGGCAACCCAAACGATGTCGGGATTGGTGGGGTGTAAAACAATACGCCCAATGTGGTGCGTTTCTTCCAAACCGAGGTGTAGCCATGTTTTACCATCATCGTTTGATTTGTAGATACCTGCACCCGCGTAGCTGGAACGGCTGGCATTGTTTTCACCCGTGCCAAGCCAAATTATTTTTTTATCCCAATTGACTGCCACATCGCCAGTTGTCATAACTGCTTGATTATCAAATATTGGCGTCATTTCTGCCCCATTTGATTCTGTTTTCCATAAGCCACCCGATGCGTAACAGGTGTAAAATACTGAGGGGTCTTTTGGATTGACATCAACATCCACAACGCGACCACTTTGGACGGTTGGACCCACGTTGCGGTAAGTCACGCCATTAAGCAATGAGTTTTCGCTCATTTTTTTACGCACTTCCTGTGCTTTCAATCGATCTGTAGATGATGAAGCAGAAACAGGGTTGGGAGATGTCTGATATTGCGCAAAAAGAGAAGACGATAAAAAGGAAAGCGTTACTATTTTTATGAATTTCATAATTGATTGGAATGATTGGTTTAAAATTGATTTATTATTTTTCGTAAATGTAGAATTTACTTGTAAAATTATAAAACAAAAGCCCACAACATCTGAACGTGTGGACTTTTGTTTTGTCGAAAAGGTTGTTTTGTGATGTCTAAGTAATATTATACAAAATCATTCAGCGACTTTTCAATAATTGCGAGGCATTCGTGTATTTGGCTTTCTGTAATCACCAACGGCGGGGCAAGACGTATTTTGTTGCCATGCGTCGGCTTTGCCAACAAACCATTATCCCTAAATTTTAAGCATATATCCCAAGCCAATGAGGCATCTTTAGGGCAGTCAATTACAATCGCATTTAACAATCCTCTGCCTCTCACTAAGGTGATAAGGGCGTTCTTTTTGGCGATATCATTCAAGCCTTGACGGAATATTTTACCCATTTTATCAGCATTTTCTGCCAATTTTTCATCTAAAACCACCTGTAAAGCGGCTTGAGCGACAGCACAAGCGAGTGGATTGCCGCCATAGGTAGAGCCATGTTCGCCCGGTTTGATGGTCAACATAATGCCATCGTTTGCCAAAACGGCTGAAACGGGGAACACGCCGCCCGACATCGCTTTGCCGAGTATCAAAATATCGGGTTTTACTGAGGGGGTGTCTTCATCGCCTTCGGTTGCCAACATACGCCCTGTGCGTGCGATGCCTGTTTGTATTTCATCTGCCACAAAAAGTACATTGTATTCTTTGCACAATTGCTCAACGCCTGGTAAGTAATTGTTATCGGGCACAAGTACCCCAGCTTCGCCTTGAATCGGCTCAACGATAAAGCCTGCAATGTTTTTGTCCGTTGCTAACAAGCGTTCCAAATCAGCCAAATTATTGTATTCAACCAATTCAATACCGTCCATAAAAGGTCCAAAACCTCGACGACTCGAAGGGTCGGTGGAAGCAGAGACAACTGAAAGCGTTCTACCATGAAAATTACCTGTGGCAAAGACGATTTTGGCTTGATTGGCTGGTATGCCTTTGACTTCATAGCCCCATTTTCGGACTAATTTCATAGCCGTTTCGACGGCTTCAACGCCTGAATTCATCAACAGAACCTTGTCAAACCCAAAGAGTTTGGTGATGAATTCCTCAAATTCGCCAAGCAAATTGCTGTGGAAAGCGCGAGACGTTAAGGTCAACTTCTCTGCTTGATTTTTTAAAGCTTCAATAATACGTGGATGGCAATGCCCTTGATTGACAGCAGAATAGGCAGACAAAAAATCAAAGTATTTTTTGCCTTCTACATCCCACAAAAAAACGCCTTCACCTCGCTCCAACACAACGGGTAATGGATGATAGTTGTGTGCACCATATTGGTGTTCTTTGTCAATGGCTATCTGTGTTTTACTGAGGGGTATGCTGACTGCTGTGCTATGCGCCATAATTAATTGGTTTATAATTATTGATAAAAAAATAAATTTATTGTAGCACAAAAGTAAAGAAATATTAAGTCAAAATCAATTGATTAGTTTAAATTTGACTTTTATTTTTATTTATTTAAGTCAAATTTTACTTTTAGTTTATTTTATTAAGTCAATTTTTCTAAATAGATTAATAGACCGAAGAACAACGGCTATTTATTCTTTTTACTTTTTGGCTTAACTTTTAAGACTTGCCATTCTTTGAGTTCAATCAAATACCCTCAGTCATGCTTTCCGCTTGATGAAGCCAAAGGCATCATATTTTTACATTAAAACACATTCAAAATGCAGAATTTAGACGAATTTGATATTGAAATTTTAAAACAATTAGACAAAGACGGGCGAAAAGCTTTCTCCGTTATTGCCACTGAAATAGGTATTTCAAACACAATGGTGCATCAACGAGTCAGCAGAATGACAGAACAAGGCGTTTTGGAAGGTATAAAACCCGTATTGAATGAAAAAAAAATGGGCTATGATTGGGGCGCATTTACAGGCATTACTTTAGACAAAGACCAAGACTCAGAACGTATCATTGAAGCACTCAAAAAAATTCCAGAAGTCATGGAATGTTACTACATAACAGGTACTTACACACTTTATTTGCGGATTATTGCGAAAGACCATGAGCACATGCGGCGCGTGTTGTATGACAAAATTGACAATATCCCAGGCATCTCCAAAACCGATTCGATTATAGAATTGGGTTGTGCTTTCAAAAGGAATATTGAGTTGTAAGTCTATTTATACCGAAAATATCGAACTTTCTATATGTTTTCGGAAATTAGCTTTATTTTTGGGCGTTTTTCAAAAGTTTGAAACATTTAGGGGTTTTTTTTGACGAAAAACAACCTTTTTAGAATGTTAGAATAGCACTAATTTTTTTATAAAAACAGCTTTTCTTCGATACATAAACTTTTGATTATCATACTTTTTTTTAACTAAATTATCTTGTACTTCTAAAAAATCCATAATTATGGCTTTTGATATCAAAATGGTAAAGGCGTTCTATAATAATTACGCCAGTCGCGTGGAAGCCGCACGTATAATGTTGGGTCGCCCTATGACTTTAGCTGAAAAAATCCTTTATGCACATGTGCATCAAGATTCGGGCTTAAGGGATTTCAAACGGGGTGCAGACTACGTTTTCTTCTCACCTGACCGTGTGGCGATGCAGGATGCTACAGCCCAAATGGCTTTGATGCAGTTCACGACTTGCGGACGTAAAAAAGTGGCTGTGCCTTCGACCGTACATTGTGACCATTTGATTCAAGCAAAAGTAGGCGCATCCGCCGACTTGGTGCGTGCCGAAGCTGAAAATTCTGAAGTTTATAAGTTTCTTAGCGATGTATCGAATAAATACGGTATCGGTTTTTGGAAGCCAGGTGCCGGTATTATTCACCAAATAGTTTTAGAAAACTATGCTTTCCCGGGCGGTTTGATGATTGGTACGGACTCTCACACGGTCAATGCAGGTGGTTTGGGTATGGTGGCAATAGGTGTCGGTGGTGCTGATGCCGTAGATGTGATGGTCGGTTTGCCTTGGGAACTGAAAATGCCTAAATTGATTGGCGTTAAGTTGACGGGTAAAATGAAAGGTTGGACTTCTGCCAAAGACGTTATCTTGAAAGTGGCTGGAATTCTAACCGTAAAAGGTGGTACTGGAGCAATTGTCGAATACTTTGGTTCTGGTGCAGCATCGTTGAGCTGTACAGGTAAGGGTACAATCTGTAATATGGGTGCTGAAATTGGTGCGACAACATCTACTTTTGGCTACGACAAATCAATGGAACGCTACCTCAAAGCAACAGGTCGCACTGATGTCGCTCGTTTGGCAAATAAAGTAAAAGGTGAATTGACTGGCGATGCAGATTGCTACGAAAATCCAGAAAAATACTTCGATCAAGTTATCGAAATCAACTTGTCGAAACTCGAGCCGCATGTCAACGGTCCTTTCACACCCGATTTGGCGTGGCCTATTTCTCAATTGGCGAAAGCCGTTAAGAAAAACGGTTATCCTGAAAAATTGTCTGTTGGTTTAATTGGTTCTTGCACCAACTCAAGCTACGAAGACCTTGACCGCGCTGCTTCTGTGGCACGCCAAGCGGTTGAAAAAGGCTTAATCGTAGGGTCTGAATTTACCATTACACCCGGTTCTGAATTGATTCGTTTTACGGTTCAACGCGACGGTATTTTGACTGATTTTGAAAAAATGGGCGGTGTTGTTTTAGCGAACGCTTGTGGTCCTTGTATCGGTCAATGGGCACGTCATGGGGCTGAAAAACAAGAGAAAAACTCCATTATCACGTCCTTTAACCGCAATTTCTCTAAACGTGCGGACGGCAATCCGAATACGCATTCTTTTGTCGCTTCGCCTGAAATCGTTACAGCAATGGCAATTGGTGGCAGTATGTTGTTCAATCCATTGAAAGATACTTTGACCAATAATAAAGGTGAACAAGTCAAATTAGACCCACCAAAAGGCGTTGAATTGCCACCAAAAGGCTTTGCCGTCGAAGACGCAGGCTATCAAGAACCAAGCAAATCAGGCTCAAAAATTAAAATCGTTGTTGACAAAAAGTCAAAACGCTTGCAATTATTGAAGCCTTTTGTGCCGACTACTGAGGGGGACGTAACAGGTATGCGTTTGCTCATAAAAGCGAAAGGCAAGTGTACAACTGACCATATTTCTATGGCAGGTCTTTGGTTGGAATTCCGTGGACACTTGGAAAACATCTCAAATAACTGCCTTATTGGTGCTGTTAACTATTTTAATGGCGAAACGAACAAAGTTTTGAACTTGACCCAAAATGGTTACATGGCTGTGCCAGATTCGGCACGAACTTATCAAAAAGCAGGTATCGGAACCATTGTTTTTGGTGAAGAAAACTATGGTGAAGGTTCAAGTCGTGAGCATGCCGCTATGGAACCCCGTTTCTTAGGCGTTCGTGCCATTGTTGTTAAGTCTTTTGCCCGTATCCACGAAACGAACTTGAAGAAACAAGGTATGTTGGGTTTGACATTTGCCGATGTTGCTGATTACGATAAAATTCGCCAAGACGATTCGATTGATATCAAAGGGCTTGACACTTTCACAGAAGATATAAACTTAATTATTGTTTTGAATCACTCAGACGGTACTTCTGAATCTATTGAAGTGAAACACACCTACAATGCGGCACAAATCGAATGGTTCCGTCAGGGTTCTGCCTTAAATCACATTCGCGCTACTTTGGCTAAGTAATTGATTTTGAAAGTTTTGTAAAATATAAAAGCCGTTCTCGATGATTTGAGAGCGGCTTTTTGTGGTTTTTACTGAGGGGTACTGGCTTGAGGATTATCAATCTATTTGTATAGGGTGCAAATTTAAGGGTTTTATAACCCGTTACGTTACATTTCAATACTGAATTCGTTACCTAATCATTTAGAGGTAACCAATAATGTAGTAATTGAATATCGTCTGTTTGCCCCTTATGAATACGTTTATTGTTGGACTTATATTTGAAAGTTGTATCAAATTGGTTTTGAAAAGTAAGTAAATCGTTTGAATTCCATACAATATCAGAAGAAATTGGAGCATCTATTAAATCTTGAATCCAACCATTGACTTTTGTGTACCAATGAGAGCAAGTTTCTGTTTGGATATATGCGACCATCGCGCTTTTTATCAAATCAGCCCCATGTTGACTTCGTTTATATCTTTCAATTCCACCTCCTTCTGGATTACCAATAATATATTCTCTTTCTCTATCAGAAGTAGGCAAAGGCAATCGTTTCGCTTCTATAACAAAAAAGGCTTTATCTATATCAGTTGGGTCATTATCTTCTACCTCAATAATACCAAAATCACTTGAACGTCTCGTTTTTAGATAACGGTATTGAAAATGTACCATGAGAAAATTGTTTTTCCGAGATTGTCTATCAAGATAAATAGCTAAAGTTTGGCTGATGTCGTCTTCATGATTTAATGGTATTCTTATCGTTTTCTTCTTATAGACATTAGGAAATAGAGGCAAATAAGTATCTAAAAAGCCTATTGCTTTCTCAATGGCTTTTATATTTGTATCTAATTCGGGATTTCCGACGGTTTTTAAATATTCTGTTTCTCGAAACATTTTTGATGTTAATATCCTGCTTTACGCAAATCAGAAAAAACCTCGTCTGCGTCACGAAGTGCGATGGATTGTAACCAATAGCGCAAAGACTTCGGTTTTATGAGATAGATTTTATTCTTTTCATAAACTTTAACAATGCGATTGAGTTTTATATTATTTGAAGAATTCGATTTCATCAATGTTTTCAAATAATCATCGCCTTTATGATTGATTTGCATTTCGATTTGCCCCCCCTCAGTCCCGCTTGTATCGGGATGTACCATATTTTCACCGTAATTGAATTCACAGATGTAGAATTGACCGACATCTTGAATATTATTAAGGTAAAATCTTTTATTCGGTTCTTCATAAATAGAGTTGAGAGCAGTGCAAAAGACTTTTCTAAAAGCATCTAAATGTTCTATTTCGGCTTTATTGTTGACTTTTGCTTTATCGCCTTTTGATATTAAATCGATATAATAATCTAAAACATCATTACAGATGATGTTTTCGGCATAAGACAATTCGAGTTCTTCCTTATCCTCGGGATAGGGAAGGTTCATTATATCTTGTTTTAAAATAGCCGTCGCTCTGCCAATTAGGTATTGATTACTGGTCGAAGCGATGATTAAGTGATTAATATCTTTTTGGATTTTAAAAGATTGGCTTAAACTCAATAATTTGTTTCTATCACTTATAGAACAAGAAATTCCTATTATTCTATTTTTAAATGTTAAGTATTTATCAGAAAAATAAATAGGAATTCCGTAGCTATTTAGTTTCTCTTCTATTAAAAGATGTGGTGGTTCATAAAGTTCTTTAACACGAGCTTTTTCAAAATGCGTCTCTGTTTCAATAAAAATCTTATTTTCATCAATATTTCCTTGATAAAACGCTTTAGTCGGAAAACTTTCTTTTTCCGTAACATATTCTGCGGTATTTTTTTTATTTCCTACAATATAACCTTCTCCACTAACCCAGCCTTTTTTTTGGACATAATCTTCTATTGTATCTAATTCGGTAAGTCTATCCACTAAATACCTCAACCTTCCACCCCCTAAGAGATTACACTTCCAAACATGAGAGTCTGTTAAGGCATCTATTTGAGAAACATAATGAAAATCATAAGAATCAACTTCAAAAAACAGCTTTTCTTCTGTTGTTTTCGTGCGCCTAATTGTTAAGTGTGTAATGGGCTTTTTAGGATTATGATTTGCTTTTTGAATATATATAGCAGCGGTAGGCACATTTGCTTTTCCAAAAAGTGTTGAATCTAAATTTGTAAAATCTAAAATTTGCAAAACTTGATGACGTGGGAAAAAATCATTTTTAAAAGCAGTCGCATTATTATATAACAAAGGTGCAGAGGGCATAATAAGACACGTCATACCATTCTCTTTAACCAAATGTTGAACTTGGTCAAGAAACATTAATGCAATTTGATTTTGCGGATAAATTGTCTTTTCTTTTTTAGATTTAGGTTTTGCTTTGGCAGCTATTTCTTCATTTAATCTTAAAATCTCTAAATATTCTTTCTCTTTTAACTCTATAAATGGCGGATTGCCAACCACTAAATCCCAATTAGATTTAGGGGCATCATTTAAAAAAGCAAAGAAATTTTGATGTTTAAAATTGGTTTGAAAAGTATCATCAAATCGCAGTTCTGTCCAAATTTCTTTGGGTGTCAATTCATCGCAAAGAGCTAAACACAAGCTAAAAACCGTTAAACGTACGGCACTTTCTTCGATATCGACACCAAAAATATTGTTTTTGATAATGGACAACATGACATCAGCTGTCGGATGCGACAATGTTTTTGTTTCAATGAATTTTTTATACCGCCATCTTTGAACCAAACGCTTGAAAGCTGAAACGAGAAAAATTCCTGAACCACAACTCACGTCAATTACTTTGAACTCTGTTTGTTCAAAATTACTGAGGGGGATGCAATTCTTATCATCGAGTAGGGTATTTACTAAAAAGTTCGGCGTATAAACCACATCTTTACTTTCGCCTAAAAGTGCTTCATAGACAGAACTGATGAGTTCAACAGGCAAATAATTGAAAGAATATTTACGCCAAAATCGTATTTGATTGCCATCTTTGTCAGCATCTAAAAAATCTGCCAGTTCATTTAAGTCAGAAGTTTGTACTAAATTTTCTTCATTTTTATCTTTCCATTCAAATATTTTCCCATTAAAATGACGACTCAATTCTTTGAACAAACGAACAATGCCACCTTGTTGCCTTAAAATGCCACAAAGATTATCTGCACCCAAGTTTTTAAAGAAATCCTTTGCAAAAAGTTTATCATTCCCTTCACCTCTTTCTTCAAGATATTTTATTAAAATGCTAAAAACCAATACTTTATGAGCTATTTCTTTGGGTATAGTTGTTCTTTTCAAGAAGTTTTTTAACCCTTCAATTAAATCACGATAAGCAGATTTATCAATAGAAAAATTATTTTTAGCCGCTTCGGATTCCCAAAATAACCCATTGTCAAACATTTTGCCTGAAAAAGCTTTTAGAGCTTCATCAGCTAATTCAAGCATATCAAATAAGGGGTTAGCAATAATTGTATCACCCTCTACTTGAACGGGCTTACGGCTATCGAATATAGAAACAGTCTCTTTATTTACTATAATAAAAATAGGAATAAGGCAACTGCTCCATAAATCGCGATGGATAAGAGCTAAATCTTCATTTTGCCATTTTTGAGATGTATTATCGTATAAAAAAATTTGAGGAAGTGATGCACGACTATCATTAAAGTGGCGAAAATAAACAGCATCTGCTTTAAATATTTCGGCTTTTTCGAGTGCAAATATTTCAGTAGGATTTAAAGAAGTACTATCTTTTTCAGAAACAAAACGCAGTGAACGAAGCCCACCTGATATTGAGGGGTCGTAATAATCCATAGATTGAAGATTATCTTTGAATTTTTCACTTACGGTTTTCATAAAATTATGCGTAATATTTCATAGATTCATAGAAGTTTTATCAATTCAAAGCCTTAAATCAAATCTTTCTTAAAATAAATCTATTTTAGTAAAGGCTTTTGAAAGTGCAAGGTATGATAAAAGGCAAAAATAAATAGTTTTAAATCAATATTATTTTTTAAACAAAAAAATGGAGATTTTGAAAATCTGCAGCATCTTATAGAAAAACGTTTACGCAATTTCGTACCCCCCCTCAGTATAAAACAAAAAGATTGCTGCTGCTTATTATTTTTATCGTTAGTTTCGTGTTACGATTCAATACTTCCTGATGAATCATTCAACTCAAATTTTAAAAAATGGCAACAACAGAAAATAATGTAACAAATCAAGACGAGCTTTTGACGCACATCACGCGCACCGTCGAACTTATAAAGATGTACAGCACTGGCATCAAACAAGCCGCATAAGTCTTTTTTTCAAAAAGAATATTTAAAAAATAAAAAAACGCGACCCCTCAGTAAATCGAGGCATCGCGTTTTTTTCTAACTATCTTTTCGAGAAAATCAACTTTCCTCAAACTCGGCGGATAGAATACGGATGATTTCATGCACCGTTTCTTCCTCAAGGTCTGAACGACGGATAATTTCCTCGGCTTTCAAGTTCAAAACATCTCTTGCTGTATCGCAACCGATGCGTTTGAGGACGTCCACAACCCAATCTTCGAGTTCGTCTCTGAATTCGTCGAGGTCAACATCGTCCATTTCGGCTTCTTCATCTTCGCGGAATACATCAATTTCAAAACCCGTTAGTTTTGAAGCCAATTTGATATTTGTACCTGATTTACCAATCGCTAACGACACTTGTTCTGATTTCAACGTCACCGCCGCGCGCATTGTATTCATGTCAATTTCAACGCTACTCACTTTTGCAGGGGTCAAAGCCCGTTGAATATAGAGTTGCAAATTGGTTGTAAAGTTAATCACGTCAATGTTTTCATTGCGCAATTCGCGCACAATGCCATGAATACGCGAACCTTTCATACCCACACACGCCCCAACAGGGTCAATGCGGTCGTCATAAGATTCGACAGCAATTTTCGCCCTTTCACCCGGCAAACGGACGATTTTTTTGATGGAAATGACACCGTCCTCGATTTCAGGAACTTCTTGTTCGAGCAGTTTTTCAAGGAATTTCTCATCTGTCCGACTCATAACGATGACAGGCGTAGAGTTTTTCATTTCCACTTTACTAATAATGCCTTTCACGGCATCGCCTTTACGGTAGAAATCACCGCGAATCATTTCGGTACGTGGCAATACCACCTCGTTGCCTGTATTGTCGTCCAAAACAAGTATTTCCTTTTTCAAGACTTGACTGACTTCACCAACCACCAAATCGCCGACACGTTCAGAGTATTTCTTGAAAATATCGTCTTTTTCTAAGTCCATAATCCTTGAAATCAAGGTTTGGCGAGCGGCTTGAATGGCACGACGACCAAATTCTTCGAGCGTCAATTGCTCATAACATTCGTCACCGATACCATAGTCGGCATCAATGGCTTTGGCTTCCGAAGCGGACACTTGCGCCCGTTCGTCGGTCACTTCACCGTCAGGCACAACTTCGCGGACGCGCCAGAGTTCCAAGTCGCCCCGTTGTGCATTGACGATAACGTCAAAGTTTTCGTCTGTGCCGTATTTCTTTTTAATCAAAGTACGGAAAACGTCTTCCAAAACCCGCAGCAGTGCCGCACGGTCTATATTTTTGCCTTCTTTAAATTCGCCGAAGCTATCTACGAGATTCATCATAGCTTTTTATGATTTAGTTATTATATATTTAAGTAAATGAAAATAAATATTTTAAATAATTTTACCCCCTCAGTATAAAAGTCGTTTTTTACCTTATCACCTCAAATTTAGCCGTTTGCGTTAGCCCTTTTGAAACAATTTTCAAAAAATACAGCCCATTTGGCAAATCTGAAACATTGATGTCTTGCACCAAATTCAAGCTGTCTTTTTTTACAATTCGTCCATATAAATCCACTATAAATACTTGACTGTCAATATATTGGGCACTATTTTTTATCATCAACAATGAAGAAACAGGATTGGGGGCTATGTCAATTTTCTTATTTTCAAAATTATTCATTGCTGTTGTTGCGGTTGGGCAACTTGTCGCAAGTGGGTCTCGATATTGCAAACCTCGATTTGTTTCTAAACATATTAATGAAATATCTAGCCGACAAAATGCCCAATCAGAACATAAATAAAAATCAAATGGATTTGATATTCGTCCAATACCTTCTAACCAATCCATTTCCCAAGTTTTACAAGGATTATTTGGCGTCCCACAAGGTGTATTAAAAACGTAACCCATGTGCATTCTTTTTATGGCTCTTCCTTGATTGAAAATAGTATCAATACTATTGACCCAAAACTTTGTTGTATCTCCTGAAGTGTCATGTATATAGTACATACAATAACTCGTATCTCCTTTTTTCATTCCAAAGTCATACAATAAGTATTCTTTTGATGCGCAGGATTTATCTTTTTTAACCCATACTTTTTTACCATCAGTGCGTATAAAAACAAAGAAAGATGGATATGAAAAATCAAGTGACGCACCTACTAAGAAACCATAAGTTTGACCACACATTTGAGTATCTCTCAAAATACCAACAACTTCATCTCTAAATCCTCCTCTTTCTAACTTGTAACGTATTGTCCAAACAGGGCGAGTGGCTGCACTTGGAAATTCTATACTTTGAGCTTTACTTGAATATGGAATCAAAAAGAATAAAGCAATAATTAAAAATTTTAATGTATTCATTTTTATCATTTAGCTAATTTTTTGAAATTCTGATAACTTGATTCATATTTTTAGACTCAATTTTTAGGGTATAAATTCCGGAATGTAAATTTGTTAAATCTATAGCATAGACTTGATTCGGAAAAAGGTTTTCAATAAAAATAGGATTCCCCATTTTTATCCCTAAATCAGAAAAAACAGTAATGCGAACTTTTTCTAAATGGAGTCGAGTAGCTATATTAACATAGTCTTCAATAGGATTGGGAAATGCTATAACCGTTGAAGATAACCTTGCTGATTCAGGTTCAAAGAAAGCACAATATCTAATTCGTTTGATGACATTTTGGAGATATGGACTACACGAAAGATATTGCCTCATTCGCGCGCCCTGACCCCGAGTGAAGTGTTCATAGCATTTAGAATAAGATAAACTCATGATGTTTCTTGCATCAGGATTATAAGGGTCATTATTGGTATCCAAATCAGTTGGACCTAAAGGGTTAATCCATATACAATTGGTTAGGGGCTTTCCTGAAAGTCCATTATCTGCTGGTGTATCACAAACCAAATCTCCACAGGTAGCGCAATTTGAACCATTAACCAACTCACGACATAAACCAGGACCCGAAGATGCTGTACCTCTATCAGTATGATGTAATCCTAAAACATGTCCTATTTCATGAGAGACAATTTTTGAAGTAGAAATATCTACCAATAGTCCATCTTCAATTCTTGAACCAGTCAATACCGCTGCCGCCTGCATAATATCTCCTCTTCCGTCTCCTGTTAGTCCGCCAGACGGACCTAAGTAAACATTAATGCAATTAGGCTGTTTATAATTCATATCGCTAACTAAATCATAAAACTTATTTCCTGTAATACTATTAGCGTTATTGAAATAAACATCATTATTGATATAACCGACCCCTTGTATATACACAACAACATTTGTATTGGAAAAATGTGATTTAACAGTTGGAATGACGCTGTTAATGACATCATTATAGTTAACGCCTCCTGTCCCATTACTACTGCGTATAATATGAAAGTACAGTCGTATTTGATACTCATTACAATTAAAAGGCGCGTCATCGCATTGCGCCATTTCTGGACTATTAGAGTTTAACGAAATTTCGCAAACAGATTGAGCACTAACATTAAAAGTGCACAATAGGCTGAAGAAAAGAGGATAAAGAGATATTTTCATTTTTTAAATTTTATTGACAAAATTAATATAACAGTAATATTCGTGTTCTTTTACTTAAAACTCACCTGCACAAACGCAGATTGAATCTTTTCAAAAGGTAATACCTTTACAACTGTTTCCTTTATCTTCTTTTTCCCTTCTTTGCGCACATCTTCATACGTCAGCGTAATTTTTTCAGCATCAACTTCCGTCAAAACGCCGACAGTTTTACCCCCCTCAGTATCTGTGACCTCAAAGGTGCGTCCGACATTGCGCGGATATTGACGCGGTAACTTCAACGAACGACTCAAGCCAGGCGAACCGACTTCAAGCGTATATTCCTCGCCAAGTCCCCCCTCAGTATCCAAGAGGTTTTCGATGTGTCGACTGATGCGGTGACATTGTTCAAAGGTGACGCCTGCGTCTGCATCAATGACAATATCCACCAGTTTGGCGGGGGAAATGCTCAATTCGATGAGAAAGCAGTCGCTGTATTCTGGCTCTTCAAACTTAGTAAGCAGCCATTCTTTTATTTGTTCTTCAATCATTGTTTATGGTTATTGGTTATTGGTGTATTGGTTATTGGTTATTAGTTATGTTGATAATAACCAATATACCAATAACCAATATACGAATAACCAGAAAAAAAACGAAAGAGGGAACGGTGTCAACACGTTCCCTCTTCCCGAGCGATTTAATACCACAAATGTAGTATGATTTATTGAAATTTCAAAATTAAATAGTCATTTAGTTAGTCATTGGTCATTATCTCATTGGTCATTGTGTAAGGATAAACCAATGACTTAATGACCAATGACTTAATGACCAATGACTTAATGACCAATGACTTAATAACCAATGACTTAATGACCAATGACTTAATGACCAATGACTTAATGACCAATGACTTAATGACCAACTGTCTTAATGCTTTATCTTTTTACTCATTGATTTAGGGAATAAAGAAGACGAGCCTCGTTTTTTTGTTTTTTCCATATTATTGGTATAAGCTTTTTGACTTGATGCACAACCTGATTTCACCCGACAAGAAGGTAAAATCGTTGCAAAAAGGAAAAAAAAGAGCAATGCAAGTATGCGATACTGAGGGGGTATATGGGAGGGGAAATAGCTTTGGGCAGATGATGTAACTTTTGTCATTGATGTTTTTTTAAGCAAAATAGATATTTTTTTGATTAAAACGCAATTTTCGGTTGTTGTGTTATGTGTAAAAGAAAAAAATCCCACCATATTTCGTTCTCCGAAACGGTGGGATTTAATTAAACTTTCATCTAAAATTAGTTTTCAGGAAACGAGAATATCTTCTTGTCAATGGTTGGATTTATCTCTACTTTTTCCATTTTAATGGTCACAACCGTTTGTCCACCCATTTTAGTTTCCAAAGTGTGGGGCATCATTAAGCCTTTTTCTTCTTTGTAGTCGCTAAAATATGTTTCCACCGCTTGCCCTTTTGCAGGTCCTGTTTGTGCAAAGCTGCGTACGCAAACTGTAACATAGTTTTCACCATCGATGAAATAGACTTTTTCGTCGCCTTGCTTGCGTTTCATGGTGATTTTATAACATTTTACACCGTCCATTTCCTCTTGTTTGGGGTCAAGTTCGAGGGCATGTCCTTTTGTTTCATAGTCAATAAGGTCATCTTCAAAGGGCTCTTTTGCGGCTTGCTCCGTTTCTTCTTTGTCTTTTTTAGTCGGTTTAGCCATACCTGCAAATGGATTTTGCATCCATGCAACCGTACCATCAAAAGCCTCGATAAATTTTTGCCCTTGAAACTCCCCTGAGCTATACATCAAATTTGGGCGCGCTTGCATGGCTGTATAAGGAATATTCATGCCTTGTACGACCACATACCCCGTCATGGTTTGCGCATCGAGTTTTTTCCAGTTTTCGGCACCGCCTATGGCTTTGAGGTATTTTGTAACGACTTCGTTAGCCGTTTGTGCTTGTGAAGTGATGGCTAAAGTTGCGAATAAGAAAAGAAATGCTAATTTTTTCATCTTTAAAAATAATTTTTATTAAATAATGTCTTTAATGATATTTTGTTAAAAAATGTTGTGATGGAGCGATTTTTCAAATAATTATTTTTGAAAAACAAATGAAGTCCGTAAAAGATAAAATATAAAATATACTTTACAAACGTCGGAAATTATACGACAAAATACAAAGAATGCGAAGCATTTCTTAACGCTCCGCATCTGAGTGCATGTAGTTTTCTTTCTAACAATGTTTTATCTTTTTTGCTGAACAAAGCGTTGTAAATCTTCTCGGTTTTTCTGAAAAGCTAAAGCCTCGCTCACAATCATAAAGTTTTCACGATCATAGGTATAATCAAAAGCAAATTTGGCAAATTCGAGACGATTATTATCGAAAGTAAAAAGTCGGGTAATTTCAGCCACTTGTATAGCCGTCAAAACGTTTTCTCGCGTCATGTTCTTAGCAGTTTCAAGTCGCCCATTTTCGAGCGTATTTTGTTTTATCCGCTCTTTCATATTGCCAAACTCCTGATAAGTCATTAATCCTCGATAGCCTGAATTTAAGCCTTTTGAATTAATATCTGGATAGGCGTTGTCATTACGTGTGTAGCCATTATTATTTTGAGCATAATTGTTATTATTTGTGCTGTTATCATTATCGTTGCGCGTATAACCGTTATTATACTGAGGGGTCTGATTTTGGTTATTATTTCGAGGGTCAGGATAGTTGTTATAAGAATTGTCGTTAGAAGAGTTTGGACGTTGTTGCGTATAAACAGGCGGCGGAACATAAAAGCCCCCTGTGTTTGCATAATAGTCATTGTAATAATCCCCCGCCGGAATACCTTCTTTGACCAAAAAGCGGTAAAAACCTTCGCGAGCATTGCGATTTGCTAAGACAGAACCCGTCATTGCAAAGTTTTCAATGTCAAAAACATAATTAAAGGCATAAGACAAAAAGTCGTATTTGTCTCGGTCTGTGGATAACAAAATTGCCAAACGGCGAATTTGCTCAGATGTTAAACAGCGATATTTTATGTAAGACTCCAACTCATTAGCGATGTGAGTCATATTAGAATTTCCTAACCCAGCATAATCGCGGTTAAAAAATTTATTTGAATACGGCTGAGTACAATGACGGTGTGGACGGCTACGGCTATTGCTGTTTTTATAGGAGTCACCATAAGGATTGTTTTGTGCCGTTGCGCCTAAAGTTGACAAAATGGTGATAATAAGAAATAAAATTGTGTTGCCTATCGGTCTCATCTTCTAAAAGTTTTTAAAGTAAAAAGGGATAGATTTTCATTATAAAGTGTTTACTTGTAAACTATTTAGCGAATTTACGCAGACTATTTAACGTATTCAAATAGTTTATAATTGCCTTAACATTGTTTAACCTTTTCTTAAACTTATGACTGATTAAATGCGACGACGCAAATCATTTATGGGCGTAAATCATGGAATTTCAATGTAAAATCTAAAAAATAGCTTGTCTTTTCGACCCCCTCAGTATCTTGCGCTTGAAATCCATTAATGGTTACGCGTTATCGGTTATTTGTACAGCGTAGAAGGTCATCGAATAGTCAGTAGCCGATAATGAGCAACTTACAACTTCTAACAAATCACGACATTGAAAATAGAAAATCACCGCATACTCGGCATTGACCCCGGAACGAATTTTTTGGGTTATGCTGTTTTAGAAGTCGAAGGCAAAAAGCTGAATCTCGTCACGATGAGTATTTTGACGATGACGCATGTCGACGAACCAACAGAAAAGCTCAAACGCATTTTTGAAAAAGTCGAATGGGTTATTAAAACCTTCAATCCCAATGAGTTAGCTATTGAAGAACCCTTTTACGCTAAAAATGTCCAATCTATGCTCAAACTCGGTCGAGCTCAAGGTGTTGCTATGGCAGCAGCTATGGTTCATGGCTTACCTGTGACGCAATATTTACCCAAAACCGTCAAAAAAAGCGTAGTTGGAAATGGCAATGCTTCGAAAGAACAAGTGGCGGCGATGCTCGGGCATATACTCAATCGCCCGATTGAACCTTCGTTTTTTGATGCATCCGATGCGCTTGCCGTTGCTGTTTGTCACCATTATTTATCCAAAAATACTTTAGGTGGTGGCAAAAAGCACGACTCTTGGAAAAGTTTTGTTCAAGCTAATGCAGAGAAAATAGTGAAGTGACCCCCTCAGTATAAAGTCTCATTTAGACCTATTGGTTGAAAAGATTGTTAAGCCAATTTATCAAATGCCGACAGTTTTCTTCATTTGTAGATAGATATTTTTTGGTTATGCTTAGTCCCATTGGTGTTCCAGGGTCTTCTTGCAAAGCAAGCCAAGAATAAATAGCGGCTTTTGATTTGTGGATTAAAAGATATTTATTGAGTGCTTCTTTTTCAATATTCTCGAGGTTTGTTCTGACTATTGGTAAAAGTTTATCGTCCTTAGGCACTAAAAAAGCTATAAAATCTTCTAACATTCCATTGAGATTGTTATTTGGCATAATCCATACACCAACTGTTATATTATCCGAATTTTGAGCAATAATCCCATCTGAAGGTAATTCTTTTGGAAGGTTGTATCCTTGCTTATTAAGAATATCTTTCAAAGAATCCCAACGGCTTAATAAATTAGTATCAGCATCGATAATAATTCCAATTGTTTCAATTTCAGATTGCTTGAATCTTGTTGGAATTTGTTCGAAGATATTGGAGATACCTTTGCAATCTATAATATTAAAAGATTGACTAATTCTCAATTTTTCGCATAATGCCGATAAGACGTGCAAATCATCATTCCCTTCTACTAAAAGTTGCTGGTTATATGTTTCTGATTTCATTAACGTGTTTCAATATTGTTATCACTTGCAATTTTCAATTCCTTGGCACTAAATTCAACTTGTTTAATTGTACCGTTTTTGTTATCAAGTCGAATTAATTTTCCTTCAAGCGAATTTTTTGGACTATTTAAAATTTGTTCAAAACCTTCAATACAATCCTCACTATGAGTCGTTGCAAATACTTGCACGTTTAATTTTTCGGCTAAGCTGAATATTATTTCCCAAAGTTTTTCTTGTACTGAATAATGTAATCCATTTTCAAATTCATCTATTAGCAAGTAACCATTGTCTGCATTTACTAATGCTAAAATAATTGTAAGAATACGATTCGTTCCGTCACCCATACTACGAACCGGTAGAATACTTTGCGATGAAGATAATTTGATAACAGCAGTTCTCTCTTTTGAGCCATCTTCAATAAAAGCAATTCTTTCTGTTAAAGGCTCGATAATTTTTAGCGCTTCAATAATATTACTCTCTTTTTCGGTAAGAGTAATATTGTCCCATAATTTGCCATTTATTTCTCTATCTATATTTTTTGTTCTGATAAACTGAAAAGTATCGTTATTAGCAAGCCCTCTGAAGCCGTATCGAGGTAGTCGCCCATCTTCAAGAGATAAAATAGAGTAATTATTACCAAGTCGAATCTCAAGCCCAATTTTGAAACTTCCAAAGTCCTTTTCAATTTCGCTTTCTAATTCAATTTTCCTTCTACGAATAATACTTCCATCATTATCTTTCTGTTCTTCATCAAAATATTTTACGAAACGGAATGATAATGTTTTCTCATTTGATTGCTCTTCCCCAAATAATGTATTTTCCAAAATACCAATAACAATAGCATCATTTTTGGTAAAATTAACTACTCTATTGCAAAATAATGAGGATATTATCTTAATATTAGATTGAATTGAATTTGCACTTGATTCAATTCTTTTAAAGCTTTCCCCTCGCTCTTCAAGTAATTGATATAATGTGGTTAAGTCTCCTCTTGAAGCATAAATGGCAATTGCTTCTAAAATAGTAGATTTACCTGTATTATTCTTACCTGTTATGAGATTGACGCGACCCAAAGATTTAATGCTTAATTCTTTTAGATTGCGATAGTTTTTTATATATAGAGAGTTTATCATTTTTTTTTATTTTTTACAAAGATATTTCTTTCTAACATAGTTATTTGCAGTACTGAAAATTTAGTCTCAAAATCAAAACGGCACAAACTTAATATTTCTTTGGTACAATAATTTTTTTCTCCAAAGGTTTTATCTCAACAAGCGAAAAGCTAATTTCGCACTTCTTTTTTATGGAAAATTGACAATCAACACTTTCAAAATATGAACAAAGTATCTCTACACACCCTTTTTATCCTTCTTTTTCCTTGTTTTTTGTTTTCACAAAACGATTTGAAAATCGGTGAATGGCGCACACATTTGCCCTATCGCAACGGATTGAGCGTCACGCAAGACGATAATAATGTATATTGGGCAACGGGTTTGTCTGTTTTAAAGATGAATAAAGCAAGCTTGACTATTGAAAAACTGGATAGGCTCAATACATTGACTGATGTGGGTGCTACGCTTGTTCGTTATAATAAAATGGCTAAAACGCTGTTGGTCGCCTACGAAAACAACAATATTGACCTTATTCGCTCTAATGACAATGTTAAAAATTTGAACTTGCCCGATATTAAAAACAACAGTTCGATTCTGGGTGACAAAACCATTTATGAGGCTTTTTTTGTCAACGATACGGCATATTTGGCTTGTGGTTTTGGTATTTCAAAACTCGATATGCGACGTGGGGAGTTTATTTATACCACATTTACGAAGTTAAAGACATACAGCGTTGTCGTTTTTGAAGGTAAAATATGGGCGGCTACTGAGGGGGGTATATATAATGTGTCGAATGATGCGCGATTGAATTTAGCTGACTT
>JAYTUQ010000138.1:0-71489 GCA_043744455.1 Saprospiraceae bacterium
CTCTAATCTATCTACTTTTAGATGAAGGAGATTTATCATTTGTTCATATAGCTCTTTTTCCATTTTACAAAATTACCGCTAAAATTGTCAAAGAGCCAAGTTTTTTAGATATTCCGAACACGTTTTAAATGTTCCTTTCGTCGCCATATAAGCCATAAACTGGTCGAATTTATGCGCTAAGGCTTCACCGTCCATTCTTTTGATATAAAAAGGCAACTTAAAACGGCTTAAATCCGCAAATTCCCAAGGATGAAAATAAAAAACAAGCAATCCATTGTGCATCACACGCCTAAAAAGCCATTGATTGAGCCACAAAGGCAAGTTCTTGAAGGACAACCAAAACAAAGGGATGCGTATCAAAGGGGTAACAGAACTGGGTATAATATTGACAAATTTATTTTTAAAAGGGACTTTGGGCGATCTCAACTTGTTGTAACGCCCAGGCAACCATGTGGGATTCAAGGACGCATCATAGGTGTACCCTGTTTCTTTTAAGATTTCGTAATCAACCGGACGTAATCGGGGCATTCTAAATCCTTTTATCTTTTGTCCCGATATTTTTTCTAAAATAATCTTGGATGTGGCGTAGTCCGACGGTTCAAAATGGCTGTGATTCAAAGCATGGGAAGCGATTTCATGTTTGAGGGCTATTTTTTTGACCCCCTCAGTATTTGCCTTTGCGTAAGCACCCGTAGTAAAGAAAGTGGCTTTTACATTGTACTTATCTAAAATTGGGAGCAAACGTGCTAATCCTTCGTTGGTAATATCTATTTTGGTTGACCAATCGAGGGATTGATTGTACTCTTCTGGAATGTCAAATTCTTCTAAATCAATGGTTATCAGTAAGGGTAATTTCATATAGTTTTTAAGTGTTTGATATCGTTATACTTAAAAAAAGGTCTATTTGTTTGACTAAGACTCAAAGTAAAGCATTTTATTTAAAAACGAGGGCTATAAAACTCAAAACCTCTTTCGCTAACACCTTTAAACGGAAGTTTTTGAATTGTAAACTCGAACGACATTGTGCTTGTAATGATGTAATGACCAAACAATGGCGCTCTGAAACTTTGACAAATTCTGTATCAAACAAAAAACCATCTATAGTTGTCGTCAAAAAAATACTTTTTCCAACGGCATTAAATGCTTTAAAACCTGCTTGTGTATCCTTTGAAGCTAAGCCTAAAAGATGACGATTCATCAACCGCTGTATTTTGGTGATATTTTGCCTAAAAATGGGCAAATGCGTCAGATATTCGCTGCCTCTATCCGCTAAAATGACATCCGAATATTTAAGTTCAGGCAATGCTTTCAAAAGTAAATCCGTACCGAAAGGGAAATCCCAATCACAGTGCATAAATACTTCTGCATTTTCATCAACTTGTTCCAAACCATAACGAATCGCATAACCTTTACCTCGATTTTGAGCATAACTATGAAAAAAAACAGAACATTGCCCCCCCTCAGTATTTAGTCCTTTGTTGATATTTTTCAGCACATTTTTATGCGGAAAAACATCTGAACGCGTTGAACCGTCATTCACAAAATGAAAATGCCATCGATATTTTGTTTGAACTTTCGTAAGGTGTTGACAATACATCATAGACTGTTTCCACCAATCTTTAGGTGGATTATACACAGGCAGTACAACAGCAATGATGGGTGTTGCTATCTGATTTCTAAAGCGTATGTTTGTTTGTTTGAGCCCTCTAGTTAAAGTTTGTTCTACCAGTAAAGTGTTCATTTTTAGAAATTTATATTAGGTTTAGGATTATTTTTCAATAAAAAATTACATTCAGCTACGATAATCCAAAGCATAGGTAAAAAAGCAAAAACAGGTCGTAAATGATAAATTTTATCCCACTTTTTTAAAAAAGGAAAAGACAAATCGGACGATACGACAGCGACCCAATAGAAACAAACGATAAAAAAAACGGTCATTAATCTGGTTGCCGTTCCGTTTTGTTTGTGATAAAAATACCAAATTAAAAGCCCAGTTGATGCCATCAAATACGTGGGCGATTCGGCGGCTCGATTAAAAACAACAACCCAAAGCAATAGAAATGCTAAAAAATAAGCACGCCTTTCCTTTGTTATATCGTTTCGTCGTAGCCACAACAGAAACCAATAAATGACAAGCATTCCAAGTCCAAAACCCATCACAAAAGGCTCAATTGCCGTTGGAAAACCCAAAGTATGTGTCAAAAAACCAACCAATGAAAAAGGTTCTGAAATCACATCCCCCCTCAGTAAATCCAGCCAGTCGACATAATATTGCCTCAATTCGAAAGGGCTGACGAGCAACAAAGGTGTTAAAGAAACCAGGATAAGATAGATGATACCTTGTAGGATACTTCGACCAGGCTTTGGATACAAAACCGCAAACAAACCGGTTATTGCGCCAAAGCCTTTAATACAAAAATTATATACAGCCGTTAACACTGCTTTCGTGGGTTCGTGCCGTTCAAAAAAAATAAAAGTTGCCATCATGCCTGTGGCAATGAGTACATTGGATTGTACATGAAGTATGTTTTTTGAGAGCTCAAATACCGATAAAAGCATCACCCAAACAGTCCACCGTTTGTCCAAACCGATATGCGTTAAAGCCCATAAAAACGCGATAGTTGAACAAAAAAGCCATAAAAAAGTATCAATTGGCGAAGGAAGTAAAGCAAAAGGTGCAAATAGAAGTGCAAATACAGGATGGTATTGAAATAAATCAAAATACTCCTGGGGGTAAGTGGTGTAGAGGGGTTGATGATTGGCTAAATGAAAATAAGAAAATTTGTAAATAGCAAAATTATTATTGCCACGCTGTCGCAAAACGCTTAGTTGCAACCATGTTAGGCAAGTCATGCTCAAATGCAAAACCCACAAAAAGTATATTTGTGCGTGAGCAGAGCCACGCTGTTTCCACAGACGGCTTAAGAATAGATTTGATGGCATATTAATATAGACTTCACGTTTGTAAAAAAAAGCTTTGACTTTGACCTTTTTCATAGGTCTTTTGTCATAAACCTCAGCAAAGTTATCAATAGAATTAACTTATCAATCCTTTAGAATTTTTTTTAACATTTATTTGTAAACAAAATAAAGTCGTTTGACTGCTGTTCTCTATCTTTCATCGAAAATACTGAGGGGTATAAAAAAAGAGATTTACTGCAATGCAGAAAACCTCTTTTTTATTTTTATGAAAAATTTTATGAAAAATTATGTGAAAAATTATGTGAAAAATTACATGAAAAATTATTACGAAAAACAAACAGTTATGCTTCAACTAAGTTTGTTGATTTAATGGGTTGTACCCAACCGTAACGGTCATCTATTTCTCCTGTCCGCATTTTATCAATCGTTTTTTTCAACAAATTGCCAATACGACGTTCGTTGACGGGAGATAGAGTCATTGTCAAATCACGATAAGTGATTTCACTAACATGGGAAATGACCGCAGCCGTGCCACAACCAAAAACCTCTTGAAGTGTACCCGCATGATAAGCCTCAACTATTTCATCGATACTCAAATCACGTACTTCGTAAGCAATATTCAAATCGGGCAATAATTTCAAAATCGTATCGCGTGTGATACCTTTCAAAATCGTTCCATCAGTCGGTGCCGTAATTACTTTGCCGTCAATAACGAACATTAAATTCATGGTACCTGCCTCTTGAACGAGTTTATGATTTTGCGCATCGAGCCACAACAATTGGTCATAGCCGCGCTCATTGGCTAAACGCGTTGGGAACAATGAACCCGCGTAGTTACCCGCTGATTTGGCTTCACCTGTACCACCTTGTGCAGCTCGGATGTACTTTTCTTCTGTCCACAACGTAACAGGTTTTGAATAATATATACCCACAGGACCCGTAATGATGACAAATTTATAAGTCGTTGAAGGTCTTACCCCTAAAAACTCGTCTGTCGCATACATAAAAGGACGGACGTACAATGAACTCCCCTCAGTCGGTGGAATCCAATCTCGATCAATATCAACAAGCATTTCGACCGCTTGTCGGAACAAATCTTCTGGAATTTCAGGCATCGACATACGCGTCGCTGAAGCATTAATCCGTTTGCTGTGCATTTCGCAACGGAACAAAGCGGGCGTTCCGTCTTGCATTTTTGAAGCTTTCATACCTTCAAAAATGGATTGACCGTAATGGATTGCCATGTTCGCAGGGTGTAAAGTCAAATTGCCGAAAGGACGCACTTCGAGGTTTGTCCATTCGCCATTGATATAGTCAGCAACAAACATATGGTCGCTGAATGTACGCCCAAAGGGAATATTGTTGAAATCTAAACTTGCCAAACGTGAGTTTTGAGTCAGATTTACATTAATTTTGTGATTCATAATAGAATTATTTAAAATAATTTGGAAAGATTTGGTAGGCTGATTACGTATTAAGGCACGAATAATTGAATAAAAAAAATATAGAAAATAAATTAATTTTTGTTCTTTTAACAAATTTCTATTTTTAAGATTAGATTTCCAAAAATTTCAAAGGAAATTTTCCTACTCATAAAACATTATTTGCTTCAAACCCCTTATTGTTAATATTTATTTTGACAACTTTATTTTGAATTTTAATTAAATAATCAAATTTTCTATTTTGAATACTGCATTTTTCGATTACACAATTTACAAAATTTCAGATTTAACAAATTTTAATGAATCGCTCATGGGTGATAACCAACGGCGTATTTTAGTTGGTATTTTAGACGAACAACACAACGAACCAGAGACTTTTCTCCATAAAATCATTAATTCTGCAAAACTCGATTTAGAAAAAGACTGTTTGATACTGAGGGGCATAGCTGAGTGTAATATGCCAACTTTTTCTCAAATCAAAAGTTTTCATAAAATTGAAAAAGCCATTTTATTTGGTCTAACGGGCAAAGATTTAGGTTTGAACATCGAAACCCATTTGTACATCCCTTTTTCTTTTAATAATTGTCAATTCATGTTTGCAGATAAATTATCTATTGTAGAAAATTCTGTCGAGCGAAAAAAGGCTTTGTGGTTGGGTTTGCAAATGCTTTTTTTGTAATTGGTTATTTGTAGCCCTCTTTCCACAGTTCAAAATAGGCATATTTGTCGGAATAGACATATTTTTCATCTTGTTGGTGCCATTTGAGACTGTGCATTAATTGTATACTGGCTTCATTCTTTCTATCCGTATAAACCAACAACTTTATCTTATTTGAGTTATCAAATATAAATGTTGAAAAATGTGTAATAGCTTCACGTACAAAGCCTTGTCTTCTAAATTTTTCTCCTACTGCGTAGCCAATCGTGGCTTTTCGATTGGCACTACCGAACACTTGATTGGATAAATCGTGTAGATGAAAGACACCCGCATATTCCCCCGTCGTATTTAATCTCAAAAGCCAATCAAAAGCGGCATTTTTAATAGAAAAACGGCTGTATTCCATCATACAAGACACGTAATCCTCCACTTCTTCTTGTATTTTAAACCGTTCGTCAACAAAAGGGTTTAAATCATTTTTAAAAATGTCAAATAATTGCAAACCATTTTCATAAGTCAAAGGCTCAAACGTCAAATTTACTGAGGGGGGGATATCGGGCAAAAAGAAATGCTGCTGCATACTTTTTGTTCGTGCTTCTTTCCAAAAATTTTTTCTTTCTAAAGGCATCTGCAATGTGGATAAAGGACAATAATTAATTGATAATCAGATAGATACGGTGACAATCAACATCTTAATTTATACCCAAATCACATTCAACTTTAGATAAAAGCCATTTTCCATTCTCTTTTGTCAATTCATAAGAACGTTCAAATTCACCGTTCTCATCTTTGGCATAGAGTGTTGCTTTGGCATGTGTATCATCTGTTTTAACGACACGAACAGGCGATTTAGTCCACATAGCAATATCGCCATCTTGTGCACACAACATTTTGTCCGCATCCATACCTGATGGAATATCACCAATTTCTTCGTTTTGCCACAATTTCTCGCATTTTTTATAGAAACCCATCTCACCAGCGATAAATGATTCTGTTACAAAACCACTTTTCATAAACTCGCCAAGATACTTTTTCAATGCAAGTTCATTGATTTTCAAATGTTTACCACTGTCATCTGTGATGTCAAATGCACGCGTTGTATCGCGTTGCATCGCGTCATACCACATAAAAAAACCATGAATGGTCGCTGCAATTTCCGTAGAATCATTGGATACTGAGGGGGGCATTTTTTCGGTTGCTGCCTTTGTTTTGTCTGCACAATTTGTCAAAATTAAAAAGCAGGCCGCCAAAAAGAATAAGTGCTTCATAAGTCAATATTTTATATTGTTGTTTGAAAAAAAGTTTTTAAAAGTATCGTTTTAATCGTCCAAAAATATACTACTAAATCTAAGCAGCCTAAGATTGGGTCATAAAAAACATTAAAATATTCTTTATTCGTTTTATAATGGTCAAAAATTCAGTCTTTCGTTGAAAATACAGATTGTCCATTATTCACAACACCCCAAACCGACCCCCTCAGTAGCGCACCTATTAAAGGCGTGTTTTTAGACTTGGAACGAATGTCTTTTGCTTGAAAAGTCCATATGTCATCAACATTAAAAATGGTCAAATTGGCTTCTGCTCCCACCGAAATAGAAGGCATATCAAGTCCTAAAACTTGACGGGGTTGTATGGCTAAAAATCGAACTAAATCGCTGATTGTGAAAGTTTTGTTCAGATATTGATTGATTAAACCAAAAGTTGTTTCAAGACCGATTGCCCCAAAATCAGCATACGGAAATTCCAAATTTTTCCCTTCTTCGGCAATGGGTGTGTGATTGGTGGATATAAAATCAATCGTTCCATCGGCTAAACCTGCTATAAGTGCTTGACGGTCAACATCTTCGCGCAAGGGCGGCATCACTTTAAAGTTGGTATCGAACCCCCTCAGTACCTCGTCCGTAAAACATAGATTTAAGACTGCAACACTTGCGGTCACCTTCAAGCCGCGTTTTTTTGCGCTACGCACGCTGGCAACAGCACCCGCAGTTGAGATATTGTGAAAATGAAGACGTGAATCTGCATAAGCCAAAAGCGACAAATCACGCTGCACCATCAGCTCCTCTGCCATCGAAGGAATGCCAGATAAACCCAAAGACGTAGAGACTTCGCCTTCATGAATCTCGCCATGTGGCGCAATCGTTTTGTCATTTGGCACATTAAAAATAAGACCATCAAAAATTTTGGCATATTGCATACCCCTCAGTAAAAGACTTGCATCTTGAACCGAATGCCCTCCATCACTAAAAGCAACGGCACCCACAGAACGCATGTCGAGCATTTCAGCCATATCTTTTCCTTGACAATCAACTGACAACGCACCAATCGGTTCAAAATCAACAAGATATGACTTTGTCCTATTTTTTATGTATAAAATTTCAGACTTAGAATGAATGGCTGGTTCTGTGTTTGGGAAAGGGGCAAGCATCGTAAAACCGCCTGCCATCGCGGCATGAGAAACTGACTCGAGGTCTTCTCGATGCTCTAAACCAGGGTCGCCTATTTGTGTGCCTACATCACACCAACCAATTGAAACACAAGCGTTTGGCTGTTCAAATACTTCTATTTCGCTTTCATCTTCAAGCGTAATAGAGGTATCAATTTTAAAAATTTTACCATTTTCGATTAAAATATCGCGGATTTGACCGTCAAGAAGCGGCTGATTGGGTGCGATGATGCAGATATTACGCAAAAGAAGTTGCGGCATAATAGGTGTCTTTTTGGGACGCAAAGTTAGTTTTTTTTAGAAAAAATTGTTTTATTCTTTCTCATGTCATGAACTCAGACAATAAACATTATTAATAACAACGGCTGAAACACATCATAGTGCATCAGCCGTTGTTCATATAAATCCTAATTTGGACGTTTAGATTCGTTTCAAAATCTCCTCTCCAATCGCATCAGTGCCCAAAATCATATTTTTAGGTGTGTTTGCGTCAGCGATATCGCCCGTTCTGAAACCTGCTTTGAGCACAGCATCAACGGCTGCAATTATCGCTTCCGATTCTTCTTTCATACCAAAAGAAATATCTAACAACAAAGCCGCAGACAAAACAGAAGCCATTGGATTGGCAATGCCCATGCCCGTAATATCGTGTGCCGAACCATGAATTGGTTCATAAACGCCTGTGCTATCCCCTACCGAAGCCGATGCCAACATACCCATAGAGCCAGCAATTTGAGAGGCTTCGTCCGTCAAAATATCGCCAAATAAGTTGCCTGTAACGACCACATCGAAGCGGCGCGGGTCTTTAATCAACAACATAGCTGCGGAATCAACAAATTGATGTGTCAACTCAACATCTGGATAATCTTTAGCCACTTCTAGAACTGTTTCACGCCATAAACGACTGCTCTCCAACACATTAGCCTTGTCAACGGACATTAATTTGTTGCGGCGAGTACGTGCTGCTTCAAATGCGCGGCGAGTGATGCGCTCGACTTCATAGCGGTGATAACCTGCAATATCGTAAGCGTAAGTATTCTCTTCGTTACGCCCTTTTTCGCCAAAATAAATATCGCCAGTCAATTCCCTGAAAAAGAGAATATCGGCACCCCTCAGTAATTCGGGCTTAATGCTCGATGCGTCTAAGAGTTCATCAAACAATTTGATTGGACGTAAATTGGCATATAAACCCAATTCTTTACGCATTCTCAAAAGCCCTTGTTCAGGGCGCACTTTCGCTGTCGGGTCATTGTCATATTTTGGATGACCGACGGCGCCAAACAAAATAGCGTCCGAAGCCCGCATTTTCGCCAATGATTCATCAGGCAACGGATTGCCCGTCGCTTCAATCGCTGCATGACCGATGAGGGCTTCGTCATAGACGAATTCATGCCCAAATTTGGCGGCAATTTTGTCCAAAACCTTTTTGCCAACGGCAGTTACTTCCTGCCCAATACCGTCTCCTGGGACGATTAAGATGTTCTTTTTTGCCATAATTTTATTGAAAAATACTGATTATACTGAGGGGGTGTGTTTATGATAAAAAATTGATTTTTAAGTAAATTGATTTAAAATTTTAATAAAATCTTCTTTCGAAGGCAATACAAGTTCAAATTGACTCGCAAATATTTGAGTATTGTCTTCAGGCAAAGTATATTCAACAACCATATCACTTTTAAGGCGGCAAAGAACAATACCTATTGTCTTATTCTCGTCGGGTAAGCGCATTTCTCTATCATAATAATTGACATACATCTGCATTTGTCCAATATCTTTATGTTCGATTTCACCAATTTTCAAATCTACCAGAACAAAGGATTTCAGAATACGATTGTAGAAAACTAAGTCAATATGGAAGTGTTTTTCATCAATCGTAATTCGTTTTTGTCTTGCTACAAATGTAAAACCTTTACCTAATTCAAGTAAAAATGCTTCTAATTGTTCAATAATAGCCGTCTCAAGTTCAGACTCTGAATAGGCGTGATGTTCTTTCAAGCCTAAAAACTCTAAAATATAAGGATCTTTAATCAAATCTTTAGGCGACTCGATAACTTGTCCTTTCTTGCTCAGTTCTAAAACTCCTTTTTTGTCTCTGCTTAAAGCTAATCTTTGATAAAGTGCCGAATTAAACTGTCTTTTCAATTCATCAATACTCCAATTATTATGAGCGGTTTCTATTTCATAAAAGCGTCTTTCATTTTCATCTTTCAAGCGCATCAAGAAAACGTAATGTGTCCATGAAATATGAACATTATGCAGTATATCCAATTGGTCAGTTGCCAACTGACCAATTGGATATACTGTATAAAATTGACGCATTTGCTTCAAATTTGTAAGCGAAAAGCCCTTCCCAAACTCTCTCGTTAGCTCTGAACTAAGCTGTTTCATCATTTCAGAAGCATATTTTGCTCGCTTTTGCCCATGTTGTTCTTCTACAACAATTCGCTTCCCAATATGCCAATATGTAACTACCATCGTTCTATTAACATTTCGCTGCACAGATTTTCGGGCTTCGATAATGAGTTTTCTTATATCTTCCAGTATTTGTTGCATCGTTTTCTCAAATTATATGATTATCTCTAATTTATGGTCGAAATAAGCGTTGCATCATAGCCTTGACTCGCCAAATAATGTCCAACTTTATTACCGACACCCACATCCAGAATTAATTTTAGCATTGATTAAGCGGCGTTTGCAAAAACTTTTTTTGATGCCACTAATTCGGCAGCATACAACATAGATGCTTGAATATCAGCATATTCCAAGAAAGGGTAATCTTCTTTCAATTGCTCAAAAGTTAACCCTGCTGCTAATGCTTTGAGGACATGCTCAACAGTCAATCGCATGGTTCGGATAGTTGGCTTACCCGTCATAATGTTTGGATTTACGGTAATGCGTTCTAATAATATCGCGTGTTCTGTATCTTTCATTGTCGTAAGTTTTTACAAAAAAAACGTTTTTTAATCAAAAAGCTAAAATATACTGAGGGGGTGCTTCAAACCGCTGCAAAATTTCTTGAAAATAGGGTATTTAGTTTAATGTGGGAAAAATAGTTTTTAAAAATTCATTCAAACTACAAACCAACGTTCCATCTGCTTTGGGAAATGTATCCGTTTCTTTGACAATAATAAACTTGTCTTTAGCTTTTAAATCTGCTGCACTGTTGTAAAAACCAATGCTTACTTTTGTTGAGACTGAAATTTTGACTTCAACAATATAAATATTTCCTAATGGGCTTTGTAAAACCAAATCGGCTTCTGATCCTGTATGTGTTCGGTAAAACGAAAATTGCCAACGTTCAGGTGCAGCGCGCTTAATTTGTTCGATAACATAACCTTCCCAAGATGCCCCAAAATGCCGATGTCCAAATAATTGTTCAAAACTGTTAATGCCACTTAAAGCATGAAAAATACCAGAATCGCGGAAATAAAATTTAGGTGCTTTGACCAATCGTTTCCCAATATTTATGTAATATGGAGACAACCGATAAATGAGAAAACTGCCTTCTAAAATATCTAAATAACGGGTTAAAGTCGGTGCTGAAATACCTAATGAACGGCTTATATCACTGATATTCAATAAGTTACCATGAAAATTAGTCAACATCTGTAAAGTACGTCGCATCATTTCAGGCGCAATTTCATAGCCTAAAATACGCAAATCACGCTCTAAAAAAGTATTAATAAAATTATCTATCCATCGCCAAACAATGTTTTCATTGTCCATCAAAAGGGGTTCAGGAAAGCCTCCGCGTAACCAATGTTGCTCAAGAGATAAATTAGTTGGTAATTCCCTCAATGAGATAGGTGTTAGTTCAGAATAAGCAATGCGCCCTGCCAAAGATTCTGAACTGTCGCGCAAAACATTAGGCGAAGCTGAGCCCAAAATCAAGAACCGTCCTGCGTGCCGATTTTCATCTACTAAGGCACGCAACAAAGGAAAAAGGCGTGGTAATCGTTGAATTTCATCAATAACAACCAATTTGTCTTGATGAAAACGCAAGTATGTTTCTGCTTCCGTTAAACGTTGTAAATCACTGTCTAACTCTAAATCAAGTTGTACAAAAGGCTTGTTATAATCAAGAAGTAACGTATTTGCAAGCGTTGTTTTACCGACCTGTCGAGGACCTACGATGCCTGTAACAGGAAAGTAATTCAGATTTTCAAGTACAGTTTGGCTTAATTCACGTTTTATCATAGCGCAAAAATACTATTTACCTTGAAAATTAAAAAGGTAATTTTAGAATTTTCATGGTTTTCGTAAAAATACTGAGGGGGGTCTCAAATCAAATTCAGCATCTTCTGTGTCGCTTGTATCGCTGAAACCGTTTGGTCAGAATCTAAGCCCCGCGTTTTAAATTCCTTGCCGTTGTATTGCCACGTTATAATCGTTTCGCATAATGCGTCCGTTTTACCGCCCGGTGGTATCCTAACATGATAATCGCTCAATTGTGGCAAAGCTATTTTCTTTTTTAGCAAAATAATTTTCAAGGCATTCATAAACGCATCGTATTGCCCATCGCCTTGTGCGATTTCTTCAAACGTTTGATTTTCAATACTTAACAGTAACGTAGCCGACGGTTTTAAATCTTTGGAATGTGTCAATACATAATTTAAAATCTTTATTTTTTCTTCAACAATGCTGCTACTGTCAATGACGTCTGAAATGATGTAGGGTAAGTCCTCGCGTGTCACCATCTCCTTTTTGTCACCGAGTTGAATGATGCGTTGCGTTACTTTTTTCAAGTCCGCATCTGATAGACGGATACCGAGTTCTTGAAGATTTTTTTCAATATTAGCCTTACCCGATGTTTTGCCCAAAGCATATTTGCGCTTGCGTCCAAAACGTTCGGGCATCAAGTCATTGAAATATAGATTTTTCTTATTATCGCCGTCTGCATGAATACCCGCCGTTTGTGTAAAAACATTTTCGCCAACAATTGGTTTGTTAACAGGGATATGAAAACCTGAAAACGTTTCAACGATTTTACTGACTGAATACAAGGATTTTTCAACCACAGCCGTCCTAAATTCGGGCATACAGTCATTGATAACCGCGATTGCACTCGCCAAAGGCGCATTGCCGCAACGTTCGCCCATGCCATTGACGGTCAAATGCAAGCCATGTGCACCTGCACGCAAGGCTTCCATAACATTAGCAATGCTTAGGTCATAATCGTTGTGTGCATGAAAATCGAAATGCGTATTTGGGTAACGCTCAATGATAGGCTTAATGAATTCATAAGTTTCTTTGGGTGTCAAAATGCCTAAAGTATCAGGCAAAAGTACCCGTTTTATGGGCTGTTTTGTCAAAAAATCAAGAAATTGATACACATACTGAGGGGAGTTTCTCATGCCGTTGCTCCAATCTTCGAGGTAAACATTGGCATCAATGCCTTTGTTTTTTGCCAACGCAATGACTTTTTCAATCTCACTAAAATGTTCTTCGGGCGTTTTGCGCAGTTGATGCGTCAGGTGATTCATGGAGCCTTTGGTCAACAAATTCATCACTTTTGCACCCGCTTCGAGCATCCAATTGATAGACGATTCGCCGTCCACAAAGGTCAAAACCTCGACTTTATCCAAAAAACCGTTCGCTTTTGCCCAGTGTGTAATCTTTTTGACCGCTTCCAATTCGCCATCAGACACACGGGCAGAGGCGACTTCGATTCTATCAACTTTGACTTCTTGCAATAAAATTTGAGCAATCGTCAGTTTTTCCGTAGCTGAAAATGACACGCCAGAGGTTTGTTCGCCGTCTCGGAGCGTGGTATCCATTATTTCGATGTATTTTTTCCGCATCTTAAATCTTAAATTTCCCGAAGAATCATTTATATTTGTTTAAAATTGAAAAAAAATGACACAACAATTTCAACTTTCAACAGATAATTTGACTGATAGCTTTTGGTTAGCTTTAAAAGAAAAATTTCCTCATGCTCATTTAGATATTCGTATTAGTTCGCCCAAAAATTTTGACGGTATGACCGAAAAAGACTTTTGGACTATTATTTCTTTATTCAATTGGGCAAATGAAGAGAATGACGATTTGGTATTAGAAAAAGCAATAATTGAATTAGCTTCTAAACCTTTGCGCTGTATTTATGAATTTCAAGACATACTTTCTGAAAAACTTTACGATTTAGATACGCGCTTACACGCTTCGCATACTGGCGAAAATGCATGGCTCGATAATGACAGCGATTTTTCAGCCGATGAGTTTTTGTATGCTCGTTGCTGTGTTGTCGCTAATGGTAAAGCTTTTTATCAAAAAGTGCTAAATAACGCAGAGTTGATGCCTCAAAACCTTAGTTTTGAAGCCATCTTGACCTTGGCTCATCGCGCTTATCACTTAAAAACTGGTAAACAATTTCGCTATGTTCCTGCCTATAGTATTGAAACTTTTTCAAATAAAAAAGGCTGGGAAAACTAAAACTTAAAACCCACTTTATGCCACACGGCAATTCTTTCAAAAATAATAAACCTCATTCGCCTTTTCAAAGAAACAACTGGTCATCGTCCCAAAGGTAATTTGGTAGATTAAATACTGAGGGGGTCATTTTTCAAAATGTGATAAAAATGCCTTAGCATCTTTATCCTTTTTGAAGATTTTAAGTGCTTTTTGACCTTTAAATTTGTTCAATTCTGTTAAAATACGCTTTCTTTTTACCATATTGAAGGTGGCAACATAATGTAAAAATTCAAAATCAAATCGTTCAAGACACCCCTCAGTCATGTCAGGTCTCGTTTTGCCTCGATAAGTCCAAATCCGCTTCACGACACGCCACAAACACAACCAAGTAGGATAATCGAAGTAAATAATCGTATCAGCACGTTCCATTCTCATTGCCATTGTGCCACCAAAATTGCCGTCCATTATCCATTTGGGCTTTTCAATTAAGTTTTGGACCGTTTTTTCCCAAGCGTTTTTCTCCATTTCGACCCAATTGGGCTTCCAATGGTATTGGTCTAAATGAATAAGTTCCAAGCCTGTAACATCGTGCAATTGTTTTGAAAATGTAGATTTTCCTGCGCCACAACAGCCTATAACCATGATTCTATCCATTTTTGACTTTGCTTTAGAATAAAACACGTTTTGATGAGAATGATATGCCGCTACGGAGTATTGTGTCTATGTATTTTAAAAAGGTCTCGCCGCCGCAAACTCTGCAATCTCTCCTTTCATTGCTTGCAAATAATCAATATCGTCATAGCCATTTTGCATATTGTCTTTTTTATAACTGTTGATCTCAAAACTTTCGTTTTCGCCTGTGGCTACGATTGTAATCTTTTGAGCGGGTAAATCAATGGTCAACAAGGCTTTTGGGTCTGCTTCAATCGCTTTGAAGATTTTATCCAAAAACTCTGGCGATACTTGAACGGGCAAAATGCCGATATTCAAAGAGTTTCCCTTGAAAATATCTGCAAAAAAGCTCGAAACGACGCAACGGAAGCCGTAATCGTATATCGCCCAAGCCGCATGTTCACGGCTGGAACCACTGCCGAAGTTTTTACCACCCACAAGGATTTTACCGCTGTAAATTGGGTTGTTCAATACAAAATCCTGCTTTGGCGAATCGTCGTTGTTGTAACGCCAATCGCGAAAAAGATTGTCGCCGAAGCCGACACGTTCAGTTGCTTTCAAAAAACGCGCAGGGATAATTTGGTCCGTGTCCACGTTTTCAATAGGCAATGGTACTGCTGTATCTGTTAATATGGTGAATTTGTCGTAAGCCATTTTATTGTTAATGATGAATGATAAATGATGAATAATGAATGGTTGGACGATATTTTCGGAAAACTTGAAAAGTTTTTCCGAAAATACCCCCCTCAGTATAAACGGCATAAATTCCGTTTTACATGAGGTCACGCGGGTCAGTAACGACACCTGTAACGGCGGCGGCGGCAGCGACAAGCGGACTTGCCAACAGCGTCCGTGCGCCTGGTCCTTGACGACCCTCAAAATTGCGATTGGAAGTACTAACAGCATATTTTCCAGCAGGAACTTTGTCATCATTCATTGCCAAACAAGCAGAACAGCCCGGTTGACGAAGGGCAAAACCCGCTTCAATCAATATATCCAAAATGCCTTCTTCTTTAATTTGCGATTCAACGATGTGCGAACCTGGCACCAACCAAGCGGTGACATTATCGGCTTTTTTACGACCTTTAACGATAGAAGCGAAGGCGCGGAAATCTTCAATTCGTCCATTCGTGCAGCTGCCCAAAAAGACATAATCAATTTGCTTACCCTTCATGGCTTCGTTTTCATGGAAACCCATGTAGTTCAATGCTTTATCAAAAGTGATTTTACCACCGCCGACTTGTTCTGCTGTAGGAATAGATGCTGAAACGCCGAGACCCATGCCCGGATTCGTGCCGTAAGTAATCATTGGCTCGATTTGACTGCCGTCATAAACATATTCTATGTCAAAAACAGTTCCTTCGTCAGTCTTCAAAGTGCGCCAATAAGCGACTAATTCATCCCATTTATCCCCTTTTGGTGCTAATGGACGACCGTTTAGGTAGTTAAAAGTTGTTTCGTCGGGCGCTATCATACCGCCACGTGCGCCAGATTCGATACTCATATTACAGACGGTCATGCGACCTTCCATTGTCATACTTTCAAAAACTTCACCGGCGTATTCTACAAAATAACCCGTTGCGCCACTCGCTGAAATTTGAGAAATGATATACAATGCTACGTCTTTTGGCATCACACCTTTTCCTAATGTGCCGTTGACTGTAATCCGCATTTTTTTAGGCTTTGGCTGCATGATACATTGCGAAGACAAAACCATTTCAACCTCTGATGTACCAATGCCAAAAGCAATTGCGCCAAAAGCACCATGCGTAGAGGTATGAGAATCACCGCAAACGATGGTCATACCGGGCAAAGTGATGCCGTTTTCAGGTCCAACGACATGAACGATACCGTTTTTTGCATGTCCTAAACCCCAGTGCGAAATACCGTATTTCGCCGAGTTGCGCTCCAAAGCATCTAATTGGTTGGCAGATAATTTGTCCTTTACGGGCAAATGTTGATTGATAGTTGGGGTATTGTGGTCAGCTGTTGCGAAGGTTCTATCGGAGTACATAACGTCCAAACCTCTGCTCTCTAAACCCACAAATGCCACTGGACTGGTCACTTCGTGAATAAAATGACGGTCAATAAAGAAAATATCGGGACCACCAACGATTTGTCTAACCACATGTGTATCCCAAACTTTGTCGAATAATGAAAGTGCTGTATTATCCATTTTAATTATTATATTTTTAGTGGTGCGAAATTAAAGTAATTGGGTCAAAAACAAGATAAAATGATGTGTGGGATTACGATGTCCAAAATAGTAATTTTTAAAACTTTATTTGGATGGTTATGAATTCATCATAATACCCCCCCTCAGTATTTGCTCGATTTAGAAATACTTTACAAATCCGTTAGGATTTTCACGTTTGTAAAAAAACATAAGCCTTTCTTTCCATTTTTTAAGTATGTTTGTTTCAAAAATATTGGAACAATATTTATAAACCTTAGACATATTTAGAAGGACAAAAATCCTTACACTTTTTACACCATTTTTTATTCACTCTAAACGCTTTGTTCAAATGAAAAACAATACGACCAAGACACCGCTTTTCAATACGTTGCGAAAAGCTCTCCGTATGGCTATTACTGCCAATAAAACACAAGCCTCTTCCGAAGAAATGGTACAACGTGCCGAAGAATCCTTAATGACGAGACGTAAATTCATCGAAAATACAGGTAAAACGCTCATTATTGGCGGTTTGACGGGCTCGACTACTGAGGGGGTATTTGGTCACAGCCTTTTCTCTAAAAATCCACCACGTATTGCTATTGTCGGAGCGGGCATTGCGGGACTTCACACCTTGCATATACTCAAAAAGGCAGGAATTGACGCAACAATTTACGAAGCATCGGGCAGAACAAGCGGACGTATATTTACCGTTCAAAATGCGATGGGCGAAGGGACTTGGACAGAATTTGGCGGTGAATTTGTGGATACCAACCATAAAGACATGTGGGATTTGGCGAAAGAGTTTAGCCTTGAACTCATTGACTATGCACAGACATCTGAAAATGCTTTGACGAAAGAAGTTTTCTTCTTTGAGGGTAAAAATCACTCACTTAAAGAGGTTGTTGAGGCATTTCGGGGCTTTGCAGACAAAATTGCTGCCGACGCGGAACGTTTGCCCGACAATATGAGTACGGAAGGGTATAAAACTAAAGACCCCTTTATCAAAAAACTCGACCGCATGTCGTTGTCGGCATATCTCGAAAAGATAGGTGCAAGGGGCTGGATTAAAGAATTTATTGAAGTCAGTTACGAATCTGAATATGGTTTGTCGCCACAGGTTCAGTCAGCGATTAATTTACCTATTCTTATATCTACGGATACTGAGGGGGGCAAATTTGAGTTGTTTGGCGAGAGCGATGAACGATATAAAGTCAAAGGAGGCAACCAATCTATTCCTGATGCTATTGCAAAGAAATATACCGAACATATACAACTCAATCGTTCGTTGGAAGCTATTAGTCGCTCGTCAAATCATTATAATTTGACGTTTTCAGGTATGAAAAATCCAGTAAAAGCGGACTATGTGGTTATTGCTATACCCTTTTCACGCTTAAGAAATGTTGATATTCGCCTACAAATGCCACAAGTTAAATGGGATTCCATAAATCATATGGGTTTTGGGTCAAATGCTAAATTGATGCTCGGTATGAACAAGCATTTTTGGCGCGGACAAGGCTTTCAAGGCTTGTGTTATGCCGATAATGGTATTCCAAACGGTTGGGACAATGCCCAATTGCAGAATGGGGACAACCAAGTGGCTGGTTTGTCAATCTTATTTGGTGGTCCATCAGGTATAGCCCTAGGAAAAGGCTCTGTTCATTCACAAAAAGACAAATATTTGCCGCTTTGGGATAAGATTTATAACGGCGCAATTGAAAATTTTAATGGCAAAATGGTGCGGATGCACTGGCCTTCTTACCCTTACGCACTCGGCAGCTATATTTGTTATCGTGCAGGACAATATACGAGTATTGCAGGTGCTGAAGCGATGCCCATTGGCAATGTCTTTTTTGCAGGTGAACATTGTGGCGGAGATTTTTCGGGTTTTATGAATGGTGCGGCTCAAAGTGGTCGTGAGGCAGCAGAAAAAATCGTTGCGAAAGTGGCTAAATAGTCTATATTTTCAGGTACTTCAAAAGTCTCTTCAATGATTTTATACCCCCTCAGTAAAAATGATAACAAGCGACTCAACCTCGTCGAAATTCAGATTTCGACGAGGTTTTTTCATACTTCTTTTTTCCTATCTTTACCTTTTTTAAAGACATTTGTAAGTAGGGCAATTACAACATTCGCCCTTTCATTATCACCAATCATTGAAATAATATGGCACAACAAAACGACACCGCCTTCTTTGGTCAACCGCGTGGGTTAGCAACACTTTTTTTTACTGAAATGTGGGAACGCTTCTCCTATTATGGCATGCGCGCCTTGCTCATTCTGTTTATGACTGCCAGTATTGCCGACGGCGGACTCGGTTTTAACACCCGTTTGGCGGGCGTGGTTTATGGCATCTACACGGCTTTGGTTTATATGACCAACTTGCCTGGTGGTTGGATTGCAGACCGCTTTATGGGCGCAAGAAAAGCCGTTTTTGTAGGTGGTGTTATCATTATGTGTGGGCATATCTTATTGATGTTCAACGGCTTAGCTTTTTTTTACACAGGTTTACTCTGCGTCATCATCGGGACAGGTTTGCTGAAACCCAATGTCAGTACGATGGTCGGTGGTTTGTACTCTAAAGAAGATAAAAGACGCGACGGTGGCTTCTCAATTTTCTACATGGGCATCAATTTAGGTGCATTTATAGCTCCTTTAATTTGTGGTTACTTAGGTCAAAAAGTCAATTGGCACTTCGGATTTGGTGCAGCAGCTGTTGGTATGTTCTTCGGTTTGTTACAATACAAATTAACTGAAAATTACCTTGGCGAAGTGGGCTTACCTTCTGAAAAAGCATTAAATCCAATGGCAGTGAGCGATGCCAAACGCCAATTACTGAGGGGTCTGGGCTATTTTACGGTGTTCATACTTATTCTCGTGGGGTTGGTGTATGGCAATGTCTTCGAAGTTAATCCCCGCAACTTGAGTATTTTATTCGGCGGCATCTATGTAGTGTTGGTTTTGGGCTATTTCAGCTCATTATTTATGCAAAAAGACTTTACAACAGAGGAACGTGGGCGTTTGGTGGTCATTGTCGTCTTGTTTATTGCCGCCGCTTTGTTTTGGGCAAGTTACGAACAAGTCGGCTCAACATTGAGTCTCTTCGCTGATCGATTTACGGTCAATAGTGTCTTCGGTATGGACTTTCCGTCGTCTTGGTGGCAATCGGTTCATGCTTGTGTGATTATCTTTTTCGCGCCTGTTTTTGCTTGGTTATGGATTTATTTAGCGAAAAGAGACAAAGAACCTTCCATTCCAGTCAAGTTTGCATTAGGTCTCATCTTCGCGGGATTAAGTTTCCTCATTTTAGTCCCTGCTGCCTTGTATTTGGGTGCAAATGAGGGGTCAAGGGTTGGACCACAATGGTTATTAACTGTTTTCTTTTTGCAAACGCTGGGCGAATTGTGCTTGAGTCCAGTGGGTTTGAGTTCAATGACCAAATTAGCACCGCAACGCATCGTGGGTCAGATGATGGGTGTTTGGTTTTTAGCTGCTTCTGTTGGCAATTTTATCGGTGGACAAGTGGGCAGTTTATTTGAGACATATCCATTGCCTCAAATCTTCTTCACGGTCTTTACTTTTGCGGCAACAACAGGGGTTTTGATGTTCTTGTTTAGAAAGAAATTAACAAATTTGATAAGGCAATAAGTCGTTATGGGGCGTAAAAAACGTTAGGGAAATTTATAAAAATTTCCCTGACGTGGGCGCAATTATTCGCCAGGATGATACGTCCTTTCACTGTGTTTCAGGACATCTTCTTTGTAAAACAAAACATCTTTAAATTGTCCTTTGGTGTACATTTCTGCTTGGTCATCAAAATGTTTTGAGTTGATATCGCCACTTTCTCCACCCGCCAAAAGTGATTTCGCTTTGATTTTAGGACCAAACTCAACGGCACAGACGAAACTATTTCCGCCACCGCCGTATCTTTTAATCGTTCCTTTTCTATAATCGGACTTAAAAGCAGGCAAACAGCCCCACAGTGACGACGTAAACGCCACAGGAAAACTCGCTTTTTTGTCGTCAAACGGATGATTGATGTTGCTGGAGATACGTTGAAAACGATTGATGTCGCCCCAACGCACTTGCCACGTTCCAAAATTGGTTTTTAACTCACTCACTACCGTCAATAATTGCGGAAACAAATCATCAGGCGTGGCAATTGCTGCAAAACGTTTCGTATTTTCTACTTGATCACTTTCGCCTTGGTCGATATATGTTTTTTGAATGATGCTATTGGATTTATGCGCCCATTCGATGGCTAAAGTCGTCGCTACAGAGGGGGTCGCTGCATGATAATCCCATTGTTTTAAAACCGAAATGGGTTCAACTAAAGCCGTATAACGTGCATCATTTGCCAAATTGTTTTTCTCAAAAGATTGAATGAGTGCAGGTATCAATATCTCGAATGCAGGTAAATAAGTATCATATCCTGAAGCAATCACTTTGTCCAATGTGTATTTATTACCACCATTACTCAATACACGAACCGCGTTAACACCTCTGAAATTTTCGCCATCGGGCGCCATGTAGGTTTCATAATTTTCCTTTTTCGGACTGTTTTCACCCGCACACGTATAAGGTGTAGAATTACAATTTTGTAACCAACCATTGGGTGGATTGTAGGCATGGACAATGTCTTTAACTTCGTGCAAACCTTTCCATTCGGTGGTAGAAGTCGAGCCATCCATGACCTTCGACCAATTCAATTTTTTATTTCGGATGGGTACGTAATTGCCATGCCAATAAGCGATATTGCCTTTATCATCTGCAAAAACGGTATTATTTGACGTATTTGCCTTCAAATCCATCGCTTTTTTGTAATCTTCAAAACCTTTAGCTTTAGTTCTCACCCAACTTTCAACCAAACTTTTTTTAGCGCGATTATATGACTTTAAACTCACCCATTTGCCATCTCTTTTTGCCATGATGGGTCCATGATGCGTTGCATAAGTCATTATGGTTTTTGATTTTACAACACCATTATCGACATAGCGCAAAGTCACTTTCTTTGTTTTAACTGGTTTTAGTTTTGAGTCATATTCATAAAACAGCTTTTTGTTGCGGGTAACAACTTTTTCCGCATACATGTCCGCCACGTCCACATTTGAAGACGTATGCATCCAACCGCAGTGTTCGTTGAAACCTTGATAAATGAAAAACTGTCCCCAAGTGACCGCACCGTAGGCATTCAAACCCTCTTCGCTCGTGACGTGCACTTCTGGACGAAAATAAAAAGTCGTATGTGGATTGATGTAGAGAATGGCATTCCCAGAAGCTGTTTTGGAAGGTCCAAAAGCAAAGCCATTTGAACCTGTTTGCATGTCATGGTCTTTTGTTTTGACCGCCGAAGTCGAATTGTCACCTGTATAAAACTTTTTTAACTCTGCCACAGATAAATCAGCCGTACTAATGGCACCGATACTACCATCCGTCCAGAGCAAAGGATACCACGGTTGAAAATGATGCAACAAAGCAGGTTTTACTGAGGGGTGTGTTTGGAGATAAAAATTAACGCCATCGGCATAAGCGTCTAATATTTTTTTAAGCCATGGCTCAGCTTGTTTATATTCAGCAATGGCTTCGGTTGAGTCAATCAATAAACGGATTTGTAAATCATCATAGAGGCTCGATTCACCTTTGATTTCCGCCAAACGTCCCAATTTTTCAATATAATTCAATTCCACACGCTTGAAATCATCTTCACATTGGGCATACAGCAAACCAAAAATGGCATTGGCATCGGTTTTACCATAAATGTGCGGAATGCCCCAATTGTCTCGAATGATGGTCACGTCTTTCGCCTGTTGTTTACAACGCGTGATGTCAGCAGACGTAAAAGTTTGAGCGCATAATGATACTGGAAATAGAAAAAGTAGAAGGAATTTTTTCATGTTAATAGGTTTGATTTGATATATATGGTTGCATAGGTATTGGATATTTTAAAAATATCCAATACCTCATTCGCTTAAAGTTCGCAAAATAATAAAATTGAGCTAATGGTTTTAAGGTTTTGCGCTTGTTTATGTTTAGGAAACTTTTAAAGTTACCTAAATGAAAAAGTGCCGTCCACAAACAAGGTGAAAGGCACTTCTAAATAAAATCCATTTTCTTTCATTAACGACATTTTAATACGTGTCTATTCTTATAAAAGTTGCGGGGGTCAGTTAACCCAAATCGTCACAGGTTCACTATACCCACTCACCAACGTACCCGCACCAATACTTTTAAGACGATATGTTTTTTTTGCGCCCACTTCCAAATCCGTCAATTGCAAAGATGTTTGGCTGCAATATTTGCCATTTTGCCATTTGCCTTCACTATCTAATTCTTCCAAACCATAGGTGATTGCCCCTTTAACGAATCATTATATTATTCTTGAAAACAATAAAAGTAGAAAATACTGAGGGGGTCAAAACATCCGAAGTTATGTTTGTCCCATTTGACGTTATGTTTGTCCCATTTGACGTTATGTTTGTCCCATTTGAAGTTATGTTTGCCGCATTTGAAGTCATTTTTGTCCCATTTGAAGTTATTTTTGCCGCGTTTGAAGTTATGTTTGTCCCATTCGAAGTTATTTTTGCCGCATTTGAAGTCATTTTTGTCCCATTTGATTTATTTTTGCCGCATTTGAAGTCATTTTTGTCCCATTTGAAGTTATGTTTGTCCCATTTGACGTTATGTTTGCCGCATTTGAAGTTATTTTTGCCGCATTTGAAGTTATGTTTGCCACATCCGAAGTTATGTTTGCCACATTTGAAGTTATTTTTGCCGCATTTGAAGTCATGTTTGCCGCATTTTAAGTTTGGGCAATGAAGAAAGAGACTCAAAAGGAGGCTTATATTCCTGTTTTACCTCACTTTTAGGATATTTTAAAAATTTCCTACTGTTTTTTAATCTTGAAAAAAATTTATCGTCCGTTTGTATAGGGATAAAATGAGAAGGGCGGCGTGTTGTGACACGTTGCCCTTTAGGTTTTTGCAGTATAAACCATTTATAATCCCTTTAACTTTGCAATTGCCAAAACTATCCAAACGAATAAAGTAATCAAAATCATAATTCCATAGAAAGATTTTAAAGTATCAGACTTCATCGCACTTTCATGTGAATTCCTCTCTTTCATTTTCTTTTCTTGCTCCTTTTCAGTTGGATCAAAATTATAAGCGTAATGATTCATCTCATATCCAATCACTTTGCCAATTCTAACATCGTCATATAAATCCCTAAACAACCTTTCTTGCCATAGAAAATAGCCGTCAAGATACCAAAATAATACAATCGGCATGAATGCAATAGGAACGACAAATATCGGATTTCCTTTGTCTGCTGTTGCAAATCCGAGTATGATTGCAACGATACTAATACACCAACCTTTCAACTGAAAGGAATTACTACCCATTCTCGTTATCGCATTTTGAACAAATTCAAGATGTTTTTCTTTTACTTCAATTGTCATAATGTTGCAAATTGTTAAAATGAAATAATGTTAACCCTCCATCTGTTAGCTGAGTAGCGATTGTCGCAGCCAATAACACCAATTTGTATTCCAGCTTTAATTTATTACTAAATTTACTCAGCGACACCGCAAGTTTTTGTATACTTTTTAAAACTTCTTTATTAGGATTTTCTGTTGCTAAAAATACCGCTTCTGATGCCTTTGAAAATACCTTTTTCATATCCGTTCTCAAATCTGCATATTTCTGAGCGTCAAATTTATTCTCTGGAAAGATATTTTCTAATTCTGCCCACTTTTCATTTAGCTGTTTTAAAATTTCTGAGGTTAATATTAATTTAGGGCGTATTTCTTTTTTCCAACCTTTTGATTTTTTATTATCTTCAAACCATCCAATAGAAAAATATTCAGACATAACACTACAAAATAAGGCAATGGTACTTGTAGAAGTATCATTGCTATCTAGATTCTCAATGAGCCATTTAAGCTCCTCTTTTTTCCCTATTAAGAATTTTGTTTCAGCCAAATATTATCATCAAAATATTTTAATTAGTTAAAGATTCATAAAAGAAGAAGGCATCTTTTTTTATTAACTCTAACTTTTCAATTATTAAACCTAAACTTTTGAGCAATTTATTATCAACAGAATTCATAACTCCGAATTTTCTTGATGAAGACTGATCATAAGTAACTGATAGAAAATCATAAAAATTTTCGATTTCGGAGTTTAAATTATTCTTTGGGTCTTCGAAACAAGATTTCAATAGCTTTACTATTGTTAGTAATTTCTGTATTGCTATTTCTCTTTTTTCTGCATTTTTATAATCTTCTTTACATGTAATGCAAATAGGAATTATTTTTCGACAAAAAATGTAAGAATGAGGTTTATTGGGGTAAATTGGTTTTGTAATTTCCAATTCATACCAAACTTCATTGTTTGTGACTTTTCTTAAAGAATTTTCCATGCTTTGTGTTAATGGTTGCATTTTTTCAATCATTTGAGAGATGAGTAAATCAAGATTTGAATCATGTTTGCTGTTCTCTGCTTCCTCTTTTTCTGTTACTTTATCAATATTATTTGTTTTGGTTTTTTTTTTTGAAAGCATAGCTTTATAAGATGTCTTAACTGATTTAGCCAGTACTTTCATGTATTCATTTATATCATCATCATGAAGGCTTTCAAAAGATATGGGTTTATCCTTTTTATGTATTGCACCAGGTCCCATTGATTTTGAATATTCGCCCCAATAAGCCTGAAATAACCAAGTTTGATAATGCGCTGGTAATTCATTTACCTCACAGGCTTCGAAAATAACGGAATGTAATGTCAATAGTTCATTATTGTCATATCGTTTTCGTAAAACGGGTAATTCATACTTTCTGACAAATTTATCTTCGTTAATGACTACGTCTGGTGTCAAAAGAATGATTGCGATATTACATTCTGTTGCCCATCTTAAACATACTTCTGTTGGCAGTCCATCTGCTGCTATTTGGTCATGCAATGGATTACATGTGAAATGCCTTTGAAAGGCACTCACAAATTTATTAAGTAATATTTTATTCGGCGACGAATAAGGAAAAAAGACTTTCGGTAAAGTTGTCATTGTTTGAATATCTTTTTGCTGTTTAACGCAATGTTTAATTCAAACCACGTCTTACTTTTTTCATTTGACAAAAGTAGGATTTTGTTTTACGAATAAAACATCTTGTATTAAATATTTTTTATTCATATTTCCTTCAATAATATGTTTTATTGTTTTAAAAATCTAATTGCCATGTTACCCAACCACCACCGTAAAAACCCGACTCGTATCTATCCCCAATATATCCACAATCTTAACCATGACTTTATAAGTGCCAGACTTTGGATAAGTATGAACTGTACTTGTCAACTCAATGCTTTTGTCTTTGCGGGTGCGGAAACTTTGCCATTCGTTTTCAAATATGTAATTGCCTGTCCATTGTTCTTCATCGTTTTCTAAGCGAATGATTTCTTTTTTGCTTTCGTAATCAAAGTCTATTGCCCAATAATCCACCCAATCTGTCCAGTTTTCAGTTAAGTTGCTTTGAGTGACGTCGCCTGTGGTTTTGTCCTTTTCAACTTTGATGATTTGTCCCATATCAATGATGACTTTTGATTGTCCGCTTTTCAGATTGTCTAACACTTTGTCGAGATTGTCTTGTGTGTAATTGCTCACGAAATTCGTCAATTCGACTTTTAGGGTTAACTTCTTCTCGCTTGCATCGGGATTTTCTTGGTCAACAGTATGCAAGGCGGCATCTAAGTAGCCGACATCAAAAAACTGAACTTGTCCTTTCTCTCTAACCCGTTTATCAAAGACATCGTTGGGCACACGACGCAAACGGATGTCTAAATCGCTGCCTTGTAAATAGTAATCCAAGGTCGTTTTGATGTCCATTTCAAAATCAAAAGCCAATACATCGCAGTACGTGTAACCCAATTCGCGCATTTCATCTGCCACTTCTAATACGCGGCTTTTGGTGACGGGTACATCTAACAAACCGATATGTACCCAACGTCCTGCTTTTTTACCATGCAATGTCCGATGCCCAATCACTTGTGTGGCAGCATAAGCTTCGAGCATAAATTTGATAAAATCATCTTCGGCGTGCTGCATACTGAGGGGGTCGCCTTGTTTGCCAAAACGTTCGATGTTCATAAAAAACTGTCGTTCGTATTTGCCCAAGTTCAAAACCTCAAAAGCACGGTAATCTTTGCCGCTTTTTTGTTGCTCACGTTGTATGGCTATCATGCGTTTGCGCGTGGTGTGTATCGCAAAGCGTCCTAAATCGGTCGTTATCCATTTCCGGTTGAGCTTTTCGGCTACGGCGGCGGTTGTGCCACTACCACAAAAGAAGTCGGCAATTAAATCATCTTCGTTGCTGCTTGCTTTTATGATGCGTTCAAGTAAAGATTCAGGTTTTTGGGTAGGATAACTTGCAGATTCATTTGCTTGCGAATTAACTGGAAATATATCAACCCATAAGTTATCTATCATTTTCCCTTCGGAATCATCTAAATATTGTTTTTTTCTAGGATTACCACTTGATGTAAATTCTATTAGATTGTTTGACATAGCTTCATCAATTCGTTCTTGTGACCAAATCCAATGCATTCCAGATGGTGGTTGCAAAATCTTATCTCCAAAATGTCTTTCAGGACCTTTACCTTTTTGAACTAAACTCACTAATTGATATCGTTTTCCAGTTTCTCTTTCAACCTTATCAAACTTTTTTTCATAATCAGAATTTTGCTCAATAAATATAGGGTTCAAGCGAGTTTCTTTTGATTTTGTATAATAAAGAATATGGTCGGATACTGTACCATAACTAGAACTTTGAGCCTTAACAACCCTAATTTTCTGCCAAATTATCTCATTTTGAAGTTTATCACTACCAAAAATATCATCTAATATAATTCTCAAATAACTATTCATTCTTGAATCCACATGCACATAAATAGACCCCTCAGTATGGAGCAAACTGTGCATCAATTTCAACCGTTCATACATCATAGAGAGATAAGAAGAAATGCCACGTCCCCATGTATCACGATAAGCAATTTCCTCAATAACAGATTGTCTTTTTTCAGCTGTTTCACCTGCTATTTCAACATTAAACCCAAAATCAGAACCGACCGCAAAAGGTGGGTCAATATAAATGAGTTTCAAACCGCCTTGCTCGTCTATTTCTTTTCGCAACGGTCCATGTGCCAAAGAAGAAAGAATGAGTTTATTGTCGCCCCAAATCAGTTTGTTTGTCCAACCTTTGAGTTGTCGCCCACGTGTATCGGTTTCAAACAGCGAAAACATTTCGCCTTGTTTTGTGGCTTCCTTACGTGGTTCGTCAATATGTTCGATGCTGTGAAAAGGAAGAACAGAGCGCGTGACTTCTTCCGAACGTCCGTTCCAAAAAAGGAAAACATCTTCATCGTCGGCGAAGAGTTTGTAGATAAATTCTTTGGGTAGTTTTTTACCTTGTTTTATGAGGTTGATAAGGTCGTTTTTTTCAGATTCGTTGAGCATAATGTTTATTTTGATGGTAGAATGTTATTCAAAAGTAAAAAGGTTTTCCATATCATGGAAATCCCGAATGGTGTCTGCATACTTATCCCAATCTTCTTGTTTGATGTAGAGTGTTTTATAAACAAATTGCAGTTGCAAATTATTAACATCTTTACACCATTGCGCTAAGCGTTTGATTTTGCGCACATCGTCAAGGTCTTCCCGTCCTTTTGTTTCGACAATAAAAATCTCTTTATCATTCTTTTTAACTAAGAAATCAGGGAAATAGGTACTGATATTGCCATTCTCTGCTTGATATTCTATTTGGAAGTTAACACCATTTGCACCAAAGGTATTTTTAGCAAAAGCTTTGATTTGAGACGAGGTATTGAGTTTTTTTGCAAAAGTGCGTTCAAAAGCAGAATCGCCAATCACTAAATTGAAAATAGTCAGTGATGACGCAAAAGAAGACTGACGACCAACAAGTTTAGGCTGAACAGTCAATAAACTTCTAAAGTCCGAAGAACGTAAATAAACATCCTTCCTTTCAACTACCGTTAAATCATCAATCGCTTTTTTGAAAATCTTTTGTAGTGCTTGTTGATTCTCTACTTTGATAATATTTCGAGCCGTATTATCATCAAGCGGTACAGTCTTACCAAAAAACTGATGTTGAATAAACGCCTGAACTTTTGGATATAGTAAATCAAAGCCTTGCATCAAACGGCTTTCACTCAACATCATTTGCGTCAAAAAGCCAATAACGTTGCGATAGTTCGGAATTTGATTATTGAAAAAAGACCGATGCGATTCTACGCCATCAATATCTACAAAAACTATTTCTCTTGAATCATCATCATGTGCATTCGTAAAATATTTACCTTTTTCAAAGGCTGTCATACTGAGGGGGTCTAAATGTTCTAAGTTTTTAAATTCACGAACAAAACGCGGCGTAATAATAGGTGTTAAAATATCCAATACCGCTAAATCTTTTTCTGTATTTTCTTTATCCAACTCGACATAAAAGCCAGAAATGGCAGAAGTACCTTTACCCATCGGACTGTACTCAAACGAAACGCCTTCTGTTTTGAGTTCTTCAACAAAATCCATAAATTTAGGTGTTCCGATGACGACTAATTTCTCTTCTTGACCAATCGGAAACATTTTTCTTAAACCACGTCCAATAGCTTGTTCGGGCAGAATTTTATTATCAGTTGAAAACATACGTAAACCGACAATCGTCGTCACATTTTTCACGTCCCAACCTTCACGTAACATCAAAACAGATACAACTGCCCGATAAGGCGACATATCGCTGTCAATATCATTTGCCGCTTCACGTAGCTTTTTTAGTTCTTCTTTATCTTTTTTAGAAATGCCTTCGCTGATTTCACCATTAGACTTTGTGTGAATGGTCAAAACCTTATCTTTCAACTTTGGTAATGTGTTGAGATAATCGGCAACTTTGTTAGCATCTTTTGTATCAGCCGACATGACAAACAGAACAGGTGTTTTGTGTGGCAAAAATGCTTCAAACTGTTTTTCCCATTCTGAATAACCTAAATCTAAAAAGTCTTTGTAGCGTTCTATGAAATCATCAGAAGGTTTTTCAATCAATAACTTACGGCTTTCATCATCAGGCAAAACAGGCGTTTTAACGACACCTTGTTTAATCGCTTCAACAAGTGGATAATCACAAACTGTTTGAGGAAAAATGCCGCCTGAACTATTTTTAGGCGTCGCTGTAAAATCTGTTTGCAAAGACAAACCAAAACCATTTTCATCTTCCAAACGCTCATGAATTTCTTTAATACTTTTGAACCAAGCTAAAGAAGGGTTGTGTACATGATGGGCTTCATCATTCAAAATAACAAGGTCTTTGATTTTACCACCCCTCAGTAATTTACCCAAATCTAAGCCTTTTGAAGTATCTGCATCGGGTTTGGGTTTAGCACCCAAATAAATTGTTTCAGGTTCATTCAGTGTTTTATCTTCGTTGAAAAATACCCGATGAATATTTGTCAAAAAAACATTTCCATGTTGTGCTAATGTTTTCAATTCATCTTGAAAATGATAAGTAAACTGAAAATCGGTATGCCAATCACGGTCTTTAAAACCATCAATGGGAATGAAAGGCTCTTGAAACAACATTTTCAGTTCTCCCAAATCTTTCTTCAAACGTTCTAAAACAATGATATTTGGCGCTATAATGAGAAAATTACGTGAAAGACGGCTATCAGTCTCGTAGAGTTTATGAAAATAAGCCCAAACAAGTGTCAAAGCCATTACTTTGGTTTTACCTGCACCCGTTGCCATTTTGATAACGTAACGTGTCCAATCTTCTGGGAACATACCCGTAGATAAACGTCCGCCAGAACCATCAAAACGCATCAAATCATACTTTTCATAAGCCTGTTTTACTTCAAAAAGATAGGCAATTGTTTCTATCGCTTCACGCTGCGAAAAGAAAAAGCGAAAATTATCAGGATGTGGTTGTTGAAACCAAAAAGTAAATAAGGCTTTTGTTGTATCACTGACACCAGAGTAGTCTTTTTCGCGCCATTCATGAACAGCCGTTCTGACTTTTGCAACAAGCGGCGGCATGAGTTTAGAGAAATCTTCAAAATCTAATTCTTTTTTGGTACTATTAGGCACCCAACGGTCTTTGGGTGGGACGATTGTAAACGGGTTAGAAAGTGTTGCTGTTTTTTCGTTATTGGACATTATGGTTTGGGTTTAAATTTTATGTTTTGTATAAGGCAAACATACAACAACTAATCAACAACACAATTAGATTTTACAAATAAATTTAATTGATACAGCGACGGCGAAGTTTTAAATTTTGCTGCCTACCCACCAACGGCAAAGTTTAAAACTTCGTCGTTGGTGAATACAAAAAGATTCAACGTAAAGTTGTTAAAATAAAGGAAAAATAGAACGAAAGGCTTAATAAATGGGGAAGAACAAATCTTAAAATAATATGTTTCTTATGGTATATCAAAAACAATACTTAAAAATGTTTCACTTGTGATATTTTAGTGACCTTAGGCTAAGACCTTTGTATCAAGAAATCACTCAATCTTATTTTCAAATCAAAAAATTAAAATCACATGGCTTCTTTTTTGAAATTATTCGTTTTATCCGTTTTTACAATGGCTTGTGTTTCTAAAAGTGTAAAAACACCCACAAGCGACATGTCCATGAACACCCCCTCAGTATCAGAGGAAATGGTGGGGATGGATACTTCTAAATTAGAAATTGCCACATTGGCTGGGGGCTGCTTTTGGAAAATGGATGCGGCGTATCAACAATTGCGCGGCGTAAAAAAAGTAGAGGTGGGTTATGCAGGTGGCAATGTCAAAAACCCAACTTATGAACAAGTCTGTACACGTACAACAGGACACGCCGAAACCGTCCAAGTGACTTTTGACCCTAAAATTGTAAGTTTTAGGGAAATTCTTAATGTTTTTTGGACCATTCACGACCCCACTGTGCTAAATCAAGAGGGCAATGACAAAGGAGACGACTATCGTTCTGTGGTTTTTTACCGTTCAGAAGCGCAAAAAGCAATGGCTCAAATCGTAAAAGACAGTCTCGACAAAGTGCATTTGCATCCAAGTGCGATAGTAACGACCATAGAACCATTCAAAAACTACTATCCTGCTGAAAAATATCATCAAAATTACTACAATCAGCATCCAGATGAACCGTATACCTATAATGTGGTGCGCAAAAAGGTAGAACTTTTTGAAAAAGTGTTTGCTTCACAACTTAAAAAATAAGGAAAAGTGGATAATGGAAAATGAATAGCGGATAACGGATAATTTTACCCATTATCCGCTATTCATTTTCCATTATCCGTTTTCAACTATCCATTTAACGATGGTTTCGATGACCCCCTCAGTAAGTGGCAATTCAGTTTGTTGATAGACCTTTTGGGCACTTATCCTATTGGCTTCACCGTCTTTCAGCACATGCGTCATATTATTAAAATACACAAGTTTGGCTTTGGGATTGGCTTTTGACAACAATTCTGCTTCTTTGGGTGGTACTTGAATATCATTTTTGCCTGAAATGAGTAAAATGGGCAGTTTAAGTTTGGTTATTTCCACTTGTGGTGAATATTTCATAACTGAAACCATAAACTTTTCAATGGCAGGATTCGCCAAACTGCGTAATGTAGGCGGAAATGAATCTACTTTCTCACCTTTTTTCCATTTACTATACACGTCTTTGAGTTGCGGCACTAAAAACGGGGCTTGTTTACCGAGTTGCTCATATATAATTGTGTCCATGCTTTGCGCTGTGCCACATAAAGAAATCAAAGCATCGATTTTTGTCTTTTGAACCGCTAAAAGCGCAATCAAAGAACCTTCTGAATGTCCAGCTATTATGAATTTGGTAAAACGCCGTTTCCGTTTCATGGACTTTAAAGTATCCATCCAATGGGTTGCATCATTCACAAAATCATTAAAAGTTACGTCTTCCACTTTCTGCGTCATTTTACTTTTGCCAATATGCCTTTTGTCGTATCTGAAACTGGCAATACCTTTCGCGGCTAAACCTTCTGCTAACATTTTAAAACTATTGGTTTTTAAACCCAAAGCACTGTTGCAGTCTCTATCGGTTGGTCCTGAACCTGCAATGATAAGCACAACGGGCATACGTTTGACACGTGTGGGCGTAATCAAAGTTCCTTCAAGCAAACCATCTTGAAGCTTTAAAGTTAAAATTTCCTCTTTATACTGAGGGGTCTGTGCAAACGTAGAAAACGTATTGAAAAAGAGTAAAAAAGTAAAAGCGAATCGAATTTCCATACTTCTAATGTTCAATTATTTATTTTAGTCTTTTTAGCAATGACTTGCGCTTTATCTTGTTCTTCACATTCGCGGCAAATCTCACCACAATCCCATTCTTTAATTTGCCCCGCAACAAGCTTACCTTTAAAACAACAAATCAAAAGATGACCATTTTCTAAAAGTAAATCAATTTGTTCTGAACCACCTGTTTTATTAGTGTTAAAAAACTTAACGATGCACTCATCTTTATCAAAACGAACATCCACTTCGCCATACTTTCTGTTGACAGTTATTTTATCTTTAACCAACCGCAACTTATCGCTTAATTTAAAATGAATTTCATAAGGAATACTTTCACAATCAAAGTCTTTAAGAATCATTTTTTTATTTGTAGTTACTTTTATTTGCCCTAAATGATTATCTTCTTTAGCTTTAATATTAAATGTTTTATGAAGCGGCAAAACAAGTTTTAATGAATTGTTGTTGATGCTGGCTATTTTTATTTGTTCACCTTTATTTATGGTAATAACAGGATTTGTAAAAAATTTATTGGGAAACCTTAATGTTACAGTTGATTTGGTATTTGAGACAGATGAATTAATTACTTTACCTCTAACAGTTGTAAGTTCTAAATCAACCCTTTGAGTATTGCTATAAATATTATCACGTAAAAGAATAGATATTATTGAATCTTTTCTTGGCGGTGCATAAATAACCTTAAATGTATGGAGACGATTTATTTCCAATAATGGTTTTAAAGTGTCACCATTATACATCATAAAGTTATTTGCAATACCATTTACCAATAATTTAAACTGATTTGTATCGTTAGGAATAACTTTACCTTTCATACTTGTAAATTCATTCAATACAACATTTATTCGTTTATAAACTTTAATATAGTTCGAAGGTATAAGTGTTAAATCGACATAAGGCTTGTTTGTATTTAAATCACGTATGGTCATGTTATAAAGTTTTGGCGATTCTTCATTAACGCTTTTAAACTTAATTTTTGTTGGATAAGAAGATTCATTAGATGGTATCACTAAAACGCGTTGTCCCTTGTTATTTACTTCAAGAAAAGCCTTATTATCATCAATAAGTGCAATGTCTGTTTCTTTATCATTAAATGGATAAGCATCGGGTAATACAATTCTACGTTTATTATCGTTTGATGACGAGTTCTTAGAAATAGGCGGTTGTAATCCAGGCATGCCCACTAACATAACAACACCAAGAATAAGCGCAATTTGTGCCATCCCATTCTTTAAAGTAAAAAACAAAACCCTTTGAGCCGTTGTGTGTTGACCATAATAAATATGCGTTGGTTTATAATTGGGTAAGGCACATTCAGGTTCTAAATTTTGCTCTTTATTCAATGCCACATTTATTTCAACAACGGTCACATCTTCTCTTTTTTTAGTTTTATTCAAAACATCAATAGTTATGCCCGTAATTGTTAAAATCAATGCATGATTGCCATCTTTATTACCTGTTAGCCAAAACTTCCAACTGTTAATTTCTCCAGATACAACGGATTGTAGCGTTAACTTATTTAACGGTTCAATCGTAAACGCATCATCCGTTGCAGTTAGATTAACTTCCATTTCATCGCGTAAATAAATATCTTCATAAATATTCTTAAATTTAGTGGCAATGGTTTCTATTTGTTCATCGCTAATTTTTACTTCACACAAAATTTTCTTTCCTAAAGTCATCGCCGAAGGAATATTATGCACGGCATACCCTTTCTTAACAGGTTTAGTTGTTTTTGTTAATTCAATTTCAGCTAACAAATCTAAGAGGCTATTCGTAACGCGATTAATAGTCCGATTGTATTCATCATATTGAATAAGATGTCGGTCATGTTCGGTGCGATTCAACTCACCCAATAACGTGCATAAATAAATACGGTGTTTGAGAGTAGTTATGTTATCAATTAACAAATAAATGGCGTTTTGTAAATCACCTTTTTTGATAAAGTTTTCGACATTGGTTCTAATAGTTTCCATAATGGGTTATTTTGGTTGTCTTAAAAATGTCTTACAAAGCAATGAATCCGATTCGTTATGATTAGTAATGCGTTGTTCTCTGTCGTAAATATAGGTCTTAATTAGTAAAAAGCAAATTACATGTTATTTTTTTTTAAGTTTTAAAGAAAATATTAATGAGTATTGGGTTACAACCCTTTTTAGATGCAACTTTTTGCAAAACTAATACTCTCTACGAAAAAATACGTAGATAAACCTTATGAATTTAAATGAACAATATGTTATTGCAAAATATTAATATTCAGTATATTAATGATTTTTCACTTTTAAATATCTTCATCATGAAAAAGACCTTGCTTTTAAGTTTACTTTCCATTTTTGCCCTACCGTTTTTTGCCCAAACAGCCCAAAAACAATTGGTGGGCGGACATTGTGATGGGTGCGAACTTTATACTGAGGGGATACCTAAAAATCTTTCTTGGCAAACGACGATGGCACAAGGAGAAGTAGGTACTAAACTGCATATCAGTGGAACGATTTATCAAGAAGATGGCAAAACACCTGCGCCCAATGTGATTTTGTACATTTATCACACCGATAATGATGGCTATTATAAAGCTGCGGCGAATCAAACAGTCGCTAAGCGTCATGGACGACTGAGGGGGTGGATGAAAACCGATGACAAGGGACGTTATGCCTTTACAACGATTCGCCCTGGCACTTATCCTAACACCAAGTTCCTCGCACATATACATCCGACGATTAAAGAACCGAATAAAAATGAGTATTATATTGATGATTTTGTCTTTGCCGATGACCCCAATATGACGGCTTCTGAAAAGAACAAAATGTCAAATCGTTGAAAAATTAGCAACATCTAATAAGGGAACCTTCTTTGCATTCAATAATTGTCGAATGGCAACTAAATGAGAAAAGATAACAATGGGAACAATGACAGAAGGCAACCAAACAAATGGAAATTTTAACACACCTATATTAGGCTGATTAAAAGCAAATTGCTGAAAAGGCGTGGGCGCAGACAAAATACCTATAGCTACGACATTGAGCACCAATAATAGACACACAAAATTCCAAATCAAATTGACCGTCCATTTCGTTTCACTGTTTTTAAAAACCCACCAAGCCAAAGGCAAAGCGGTTAAACCTGAAAATATATCAAAATTCCGTCCTTCAAAAGTCATTGAACGGGGTATTTGTTCGTTTAAAAACAACCAAAACAAGACAATTTCAACAGGTACGCGACAAATATGAATCGCTGTTAAATCCTTCAAAGGCATTCTATCAATAAAATTTTGACCTTTTTTTGTGACTAAAAAATAAATCATTGTTAAAAATCCAGGCACAACGGCAAGGGCAAAGCGAGGCGGCATGGTATCCGTTTTTAAATAGAAATCGCTCGCTGCGAGAATACCCTGTAAGCTTACCCATACCCCTAAACCTATCAAAATTTTGTTGGCAATGGTGGATGAGACGCGTGCACAAGTCCTATAAAATAAAGCAACTGTTAAAATAGTCGTTAAAATGAAAATGACAGACACATATATCGGTACGTCCATATTTTTGAAATTTTATAATTTGATTTGGTTAGGTTTTGTTTACTAATTTTAACAAAGATAGTAGAAACAGCGAAAAATGCTCTTGCAATGGTGTTGAAATTAAGCAAACTTTGGACTCAACGGTACAAATAAAACATAAAAAATCAATTGGTTGCCATCAGAAAATGAAAAAAGTAAAAAGGGCTCATCGGTTTTGGTTTTTTAACGCTTACTAAACGCCCTAAACTTAACGAAACAAGTATCTTTACCACCAAAAATGACTTTATGAAACCGACAATTCATACTTTAGACCTCCATTTTTTGGGTCATGCTGAAACGGTGGCTGCCTTTTTGATTGTTGCCGATGGCGAAGTTGCATTGGTTGAAACAGGTCCTTATTCGACGTTTGATTCCTTGAAAAAGGCGTGTTTAGACGTGGGGCATCCCTTAGAAACGATAAAAAAAGTCTTTTTGACGCATATTCATTTCGACCATGCGGGCGCAGCATGGGCTTTGGCATGTCCACATTATCCATTATCCGCTACACATTATCCATTATCAACTAAAATATAAATTTATGAATATTATTATCAGCGCAGGTGGCACGGGCGGACATATATTTCCAGCGATTGCCGTTGCAGATGAATTGAAGCGACAAGACCCCTCAGTAAAAATTCTGTTTGTGGGTGCGGAAGGTAAAATGGAGATGGAACGGGTGCCAAAAGCAGGTTATGCCATTGAGGGACTGTGGATTGCGGGATTTCAAAGGCGTTTGACAATGAAAAACGTCCTTTTGAATTTACAATTACCTTTCAAAGTGTTGCATTCGATGATGAAAGTGAGGCGCATTTTGTCAACTTTTAAACCTGATGTCGTTGTGGGTTTTGGCGGTTTCGCTTCGGGTCCAACATTAAAAGCAGCGGCTTCAATGGGTATTCCGACCATTTTGCAAGAGCAAAATTCATATGCAGGTGTGACTAATAAGTTGTTGGCACAAAAAGCAAAAAAAATATGCGTGGCTTATGAGGGTTTAGAAAAATTCTTTCCTTCGCAGAAACTCATCGTGACGGGCAACCCTGTTAGAGCCGATATTTTGGACATAAAATCGAAATATACTGAGGGGGTCAATTATTTTGGTTTAGACAAAAATAAAAAAACGATAGCTGTTCTCGGTGGTTCTTTGGGTGCAAAAAGCTTGAATGTGGCGATGGAAGCCAATGCAGAACTGATTGGAAATCAATCAAATATGCAAATCCTATGGCAATGTGGACGCTTATATGAAGAAGATTTTAAAGATGGCAAAGCGGCTCATTTACCTAATGTACAGATGCGTCCTTTCATTGACCGCATGGATTTGGCTTACGCTGTTGCTGATGTTATCATCGCACGAGCGGGTGCATTGACGATTTCGGAACTGTGTTTGGCGGGAACGCCTACGGTGTTAGTGCCTTCCCCAAATGTGGCGGAAGACCACCAAACAAAAAACGCGATGGCATTGGTGAATAAAAAAGCGGCTGTACTTGTAAAGGATAAAGATGCTTCACAAAAGATGATATCTACAGCCATAGAAGTTATTGGTAATCAAGAGCTTATGAGCGAATTGAGTAAAAATATTTTAAGTCTTTCTAAACCTCATGCGGCTAAAGATATTGCTGACGTGGTTATGAATCAAAGTCGAATAAGCAGTAACAACGAGCCGAATTGAAAGTGTCAAATGATAAACATAAAAGCTATACGTTCAATCATTTTGATGTATTCATTGATACCCTTTTGGCAGTTATTGCTACTAATGACCCACTGTGGACGACCATACATGCCGATTGGGAAATGTTGCGGACAAAAACGGTAAAAACCATTGCAGAAATTAGAGACGCAACTGTTAAATCTAACCCTTAAAAACAGAAATCAGCAAAACGCTCATGGACGTTTTTTTTAACATTTTCTTAAAATTGAAAAATTTGTATGCCTAAACAGCGTTTCTATTCTTTTAGAAATCTACTCTTTTATACCCCCTCAGTATCCATCCTAATACAGAGGTAAAAAGAGGTTTTTTCACTAAATCTATCACTTGACTTTTCGTTTAGTTTCAAATATCTAACTTTACGCCGTTTTCAAAGCATAATAAACTCATTTCAAAAATTCAAAATTTGAAAATTCTACAATCACGTTAAAAAAGGCATTATTTACCTTTCTTACAAAAAATGGATTAGAATTTGGTTATCCAAATTTTGAAATCAATTCGACCTATCAAAATATGAAGAAAAGTTTTATTCTCCTTTTCTCTTTCTGGGCTTTTATCGGTACGCACTTGCATGCGCAATGCAACCGACCAAACCCTTCTGACAATCCTTGTACAGCGCCTACTTTTTGCGATAACGACCAATTAGATGGCTTTTGCAGTATTGTGACAACGCCTATTTTAGGGCGTAAATATCTAAAACCTGCTTCTTTTTGTGGTTCATTGGAAAGTCCCAGCTGGTTTAAATTTGTAGCAGATGCGTCAGACCATTCATTTACATTCAACGCCAATAATGCGATTGGTTGTAATGGGAATGGAGTCCAAGCGGCTGTTTATGATGCCATAGATTGTACAGATTCGACTACTTTTATCCAGAAATCGAATTGTATAAATGCCACTGGTGGACAACCCGTTGCCACCGTCAATGCGACCAATTTGGTCGCAGGCAGGACATATTATATACTCGTTGACGGCTATGGTGGACAGGCGTGTTCGTATCAAATTTTGAATGTTGCCGCACCTATCCGAGCCACAAATCAACCTTTACCGACGCCCTCAGTCATTTATGGTGCCACGAGCGTTTGTGCCAATGCAACAAGCGTCACTTACAGTGTACCTAAAGTCCTAAATGCCAGTGATTACAAGTTTGACGTAACCATAAACGGTGTCACCAACACCTTTATTCGTCCTGATAGTTTCTATACAATCACCTCATTTCCTGCCAGTGGTACGGCAAGAATTTGTGTGAGTTATATGAACGATTGTACGGTTTCGGGAACGCCGCGTTGTGTAGATATAACCATAACAACGAGTACAATTATCACATTACCAACGGCTTATCTCTGTCCAGGCCAAACTTATACATTACCAGATGGCAATATTGAAGACAATGCTATTCCCCCCAATTCAGACCAAACGACGCCGTTTAGTTTCAATAAAACAGGTTCAGGAGGTTGCGACACGACATTTAATGTGACTGTTGTTAAATATGCAGAAAGAACAGCCACTCAAAATATTTTTTTGAAACCTACCGAAACGAAAGTCGTATGCGGCACAACCATGTCGATACCCGCAGCCACTTGTCCAAGCAAACCCAATGTCATCGTTTGTAGCGGTGGTGCGTCAACAGGCTGTGATTCTATCATCAATTTGACCATTTTTAATGCCAAAGAAACCTCTGCCATAACACCTGCAAACCCTGTTTTGAATTGTAATTCTATGACTCTGCAAGTCAATCATACAGATACATGTACGGGTATTGTGCATAAGGAAACCTATCAATGGTTTTTCCAAGCACAAGCCGGCGACCCCCTCAGTAATTTGAACAATCAGCAATCCAATTTGACGGTGACACAGACTGGCATTTATTCTGTTATAGTACGCGATTCTGTTTATCGTCTAGGGCAACCCATTTTAGGCAGCCGCATTTTTGTTGATACTATTCGCGTGACGGTGACAGGTTTAGGAGGCAATGGCACGCCTGTACAGCCAAATTTAATCAGCGGCAAAACGGATACAACCGTTTGTCAAGGTGCAAGAACAACTTTAACTATTCCCGCTGTGCCCAATGCAACCATTTATACATGGTCATTGACCCGCAACGGGGGAACGATATTTTCAGGGCAAGGGACAACTTCTGTAACCATTGATTGGTTGCCCACAACATCTGGCGATACCGTGGTTGTGATAGCAAGCAATGCGTGTGGCACAAGCCCTGCACGCCGTTTAACTGTTTTAATGCTCAACTTTCCTAACTTAAATGCAGGTGCTGATTTAGCAGTATGTGGTACGACAGCAACCTTAAATGCCACCCCCAGCACACAAAATGGTTCTTGGGTTAGTGCTGCAACAAATACAGGTGGTGTCGTGTTTAGCAATGCCAGTTTACCAAATAGTAATGTTCAAGTAACACAATCTGGTCTTTACAAATTGATTTGGCGAGAAACCCTAAGCGGATGTTCAAAAGCAGATACAGTGGATTATACCTTTAATCCTATACCTCAAACAAGCAATTTAAAAGACAGTTGTAATGTTGCTCGTACCAATTATTTTGTTAAGTTCAATATCACAGGTGGTACCCCGCCCTATCAAGTTTATTTTTCAGGAACGAACAACCCCGCAGGTACAGTCGGCGCAGGTGGATTGTTTTCCTCAAATGCTTTAACATTAGGGACAAATGCTTTTGACATTAAAGATGTCAATTTATGTTCACCAACGGCGCCCATTTCAGTTACTCAAGGTTGTACAAACTGTACAACAAGAGCGGGCATCATGGATGTGACGACCGAATTATCCATTTGTCAAGGCGATACAGCGCGGGCAACCTACCAAGGCGGCTATGTCAACGATGGTAACGATACATTGCAATTCGTTTTACATCGCGGCGACCCACGTTCAGGCGTCATTGCGAGGAGCAATGCACCGCGTTTTACCTATCAAGCAGGTATGCTCTTTGACACACCTTATTATATATCAGCGATAGCAGGCGATGATAGTCTAAGACAAGTGAAATTAACTGACCCTTGTTTCAATTTTAGCCCTGGCGTTCCAGTCATTTTTCACAAAAAACCGACAGCAACCATTGCTGTTTCTGATTCTAATTTATGTGTTGGCAATTGTACCAATTTGCGTTTCAATATGACGGGCAAATCGCCTTTTAATGTGGGTATTAGGGTAACGGACTCAATAACAAAAGATACTTCGTTCAACCTCATTACCGATGGCTATCTTGCGCGTGTTTGCCCAACGCGAAATACAACTTATCGCCTCTTTTCTATCAGAGATTCGTTTGGTTGTGCCGATACAACGCTAACGAGACAAGTTGCCGTTACCATTTTTCAGCCCGTTTTTGCAGGAACACCCAAAGCACCCCCCCTCAGTATTTGCAGCAGTTTAGACACAACTATTACATTATCAACACTTTTGAACACCGCTACTGCGGGCGGCACATGGACAGAAGTATCGAGTGCACCTTCAACAAGTGGCGCATTTACAGCCGCATCTGGTAGATTCCGTACGCGCAACCAAGCCACGGGTATCTATCGGTTTGCATATACCGTAACACCCAGAGCGGGTTCGCCTTGTCCGAGTAATACAGCTTTTGTCAATATTGAAGTCAAATTTACGCCAGTTGCAGATGCTGGTCCAAATGATACCATCCGTTGCAACAAACAACAAGTGCGCATTGGTGGACCCAATACATCAACAGGCAATTCCGTAACGGTTCAATGGTCAGGGGGTATTGGTGGCAATGTACCGCAACAAAATGTGACACAACCAGGCACTTTTATACTTACAGCCACATCCGATGGTTGTTCATCGCGTGATACTGTTGTTGTGTTTGTAGATACAGCTACACCTCGTGCCATCATCCGACCCGTTACTCAAACGCTGTCTTGTACAGTGAATTCTGTAACATTAGACGGTGCAAATTCGACACCTGTTGGGCAAATCAACTATCTATGGTTATTCAATAATATTCCTTTCGAAAACAATCCAATGACACAAGCGAATTTTGGTGGCATATATACTTTATCCGTAACGAATCAGAAAAATGGTTGTATCAACAGCGATACCATCAACATAAAGGAAAATAGAACACAGCCAAATATAAATATAGTTAAACCAAAAATATTAAATTGTAAAGATACTATTGTGACCATTGATGCCAGCACATCTTCACGTGGCAGTAATTATACTTTCACTTGGAAATCCGCTAATGGCGGGCGTTTTTTTAGCGATTCCACAACTTTAACACCTAAAGTTAAAGTGTCAGGTTTTTATTTATTGACAATTACTGATACAACCAATAACTGCAAAGACTCTTCATTTACCTTTGTTCCAGTTGATACCATTCGTCCAGTTGCTTCTGCTATCGCTACTGATTCGTTGAACTGTACCAATCCGACGGTTGCCTTGAGCGGTCGTGGTTCAACGTTAAGTACCATTATCACTTACAATTGGACAGCACTAACCGGGCATATTCTTTTAGGTGCTAATACATTGAACCCCATTGTTGATGAGCCTGGTTTTTATGTCTTAACCGTACTTAATAGTCGAAATTTTTGTTCAGGCATGGATACTGCCCGAGTTATTCAAAACAATCAGCGTCCCACAGGCATTAATATTTCCATAAAAAAGCCGACATGTTTCAGTGAATGTGATGCCACTTTACGTATCAATAGCGTCCAAGGCGGCACATCACCCTTTATCTATTCCCTTGACGGTAAAGTATTTACAACAAAAAATACTTTTACAAACCAATGTGCAGGAACCTTCAAATTGACGATTCAAGATGCGGGCGGTTGTTTGTTGGATACCTTATTTTCTATTTCTCAACCCAAGCAATTATCTGTTTCTTTAGGTATTGATACAACGCTCAAGTTAGGTGACAGTTTGTTGCTAAAGGTATTGACGAATGCTGAAACCATAAAAAGCATCGTTTGGAATCCACTTGTTGACTCAACGAAGTGTCCAAAAGGCAGTTTTTGTATCCAACAATGGGTTCGTCCTACCCGAGGAACAACATATACGGCGACATTAACAGACCAAAACGGCTGCCGCACAGTTGGGCGTATCAATGTGTCTATTGACAAACAAAGACCTATTTTTATTCCGTCTGCTTTTTCGCCAAACAATGATTCTTATAATGATATCTTAATGATTAATGGCAGTCAAGTTATCAAAAACATCAAACGCTTTCAAATTTATGACCGTTGGGGCGAACTGATGTTTGCAAAAGCCAACTTCAATGCCGATGACCCCAATTTCGGTTGGGATGGTCGCAACAAAGGACGCGATGTCTTGCCTGGTGTATATGTCTATTACGTTGAAGTTGAATATTTCGACAATACATCGGATATTATTGAAGGTGATGTAACGTTGATGCGTTAAATTTTAGAATTATCATCACCCCCTCAGTAAAAATACTCAAAAATAAGTACCTTGCTACCGCAACAACATTCACATCGGTTTTAGCCCATAAAATTTTGCATTTATTGATAAAATTAAACAACATGAAAATACATTTCCTTTCTATCTTTTTGATTTTCAATGCGTTAACACTTTTTAGTCAATCCAATTTTGACCAAAATGCTTCCATTAAAGCGGCTAATGCTGTTTTAGAATCTTTAACACCTGCGCAAAAAACAGTCGCTCAACGGGCATTTGATGACACTTTGAGATTAATATGGACAAATCTGCCCGAAGGACAAGCGACACATCACGGGGTTCATTTTAAAGATATGACAGATACCCAACGTATGGGTGTTCACAACCTATTGAGAACCGTTTTGAGTCAACAAGGGTATCAAAAATTCATGTTTATCATGCAATATGATGAAGATACGCATGTGCGACTGGCAAAAGCAAAAAGCCCCATTGCCGACCGTTATGGCAATCAAAATTATTGGCTTGAAATATTTGGCACGCCTGCAATAGACAAAATTTGGTCTTGGAAGTTTGAAGGGCATCATATCTCCCTCAATTTCACCTACTCGCCACAGGGCGTGACGTGTACGCCGATGTTTGTAGGCATCAATCCTGCTTTGACCACTTCAGGACCTTATGCTGGTTACAATCTCATGTTTGAAGAAAATGATTTGGGCAATCAACTCTTTAATTCGTTAAATCCTGAATTGAAGAAAAAGGCAACAACGAGTCCACATCCTAAAGATGCTGACGTAATGCTTCAAACAGGTAAAGAAGCATTTATGAAAGATAAAAAAGGCGTTTCTTTCAAGGACATGACACCTAAACAACAGATTTTATTAGAAAACATTATTCGGTCATGGGTCGAAAATCTAACGCCTACATTGGCAAAAGAGAAAATGAATAAGGTTTTAGCCCATAAAAACAATCTACTTTTTACGTGGCAAGGAACAAATAACACCAACGAATTGCATTATTATGCCATCAAAACGGATAGTTTTATCATTGAATTCACAAATAGAGACCAAGGCATTTACCATTATCATACAATGTGGCGTGATCTGACAGAGGATTTTAAGGCTAAGTAATACCCTTGCGCGCACTTTGCGCCATCACGCTTTGCGTGACAGTATGTCTCCAGCATTCTGAAATATGAATGAAAACGTCGAGCATTTGTAAGAAATAATATCTCTTTGTAACTATTTATCACATAGTTGACAATAGGTGTTTTCACATAAAAAACATAGTTTTTTTAGTACAATCTCTATATTTCCTATGTGAAAACACCTATTGTGCCTATGTGATAAATAGTTACGAAAAAGTAATAAAGGCATGTTTAAAATTTCCCTATTCTGGATTAGTAACTTCATTAAAGCCCGAATATTATCTTATTTACAAATTCCCTTAGCAATTGCGTTTTACTTTATAATGTATTGATTATCAACCTATTATTCATTCATGAAAGTGTCCACTATCAACACAGGTTTTTTCAAATTAGACGGCGGCGCAATGTTCGGCGTTGTACCCAAACGGCTTTGGGAAAAGCTGAATCCGCCCGACGAAAACAACCTGTGCACTTGGTCTATGCGTTGCCTTTTGATAGAAACCGATGACCGCAAAATATTGGTTGACACAGGTTTAGGCGATAAACAAGATGCGCGTTTTAGGTCGCATTTTGAACCTTTTGGGACGGATAGTCTTTTACAAAGCCTTGAAAAAAAAGGACTGAATGCAACCGATATTACCGATGTTTTTTTAACGCATCTTCATTTTGACCATTGTGGCGGTGCTATCAGTAAAAATACTGAGGGGGTACTTTTTCCGACTTTTGTGAATGCCACTTATTGGTCTAACCAACAGCATTGGGATTGGGCAATGTCTCCGAATGCGCGTGAACAAGCCTCGTTTTTAAAGGAAAATTTCGAACCTTTAAAACAATGGGGTATTTTGAAATGTGTTGAATTGGACGGGCAAGAAATTTTTAGCGGCGTAAAAGTTCATTTTCAATACGGACACACAGAAGCTATGATGGCTTTAGAAATACAATTGGCGGATAAAACGCTCTTTTATTGTGCCGATACCATGCCTTCGTCGTGGCATGTGACTATGCCTTACGTTATGGCTTATGATGTACGTCCGTTGGAAACCTTAAAAGAGAAAGCAGCTATTTTAGAGCAAGCTGTTACTGAGGGGTGGTATCTCATCTTCGAACATGATCCTTTGACGGAATGTGCGACTGTAAAAAAGACTGAATCTGGTAGGATTGTTTTGGACAAAAAGTATTTGTTAAATGAAATATGAAAGAGTGGAAATATAAAGGATGAAACATGATATCAGCTACCTATAATGAGGGGGCGCATTTTTCATATATTATCTCTCATATTTCCACTTTTATACCTTATTTGTTCGTTATCATGGTAAGCATACCGCCATAAATCCCCGTTTTATTGGCGTAACCCCGTACAACTATCGTATAAATTTTCCCTTCTTCAAAAGTAAAATTCACATTAGGAAATGAAGGCAATATGGTTTTTGTACCCGATAATTTTACTTTAAAATCGTAGCTACCTTTTGGTATTTCAATAAAGTCAGTCAATTTAGGAAAAGAAACATTTGAAAATTGACTGTTTGTGGTCACATCACTTCCGGGCGTAACGGCTTCTACATCAATATTATTATTCACATCAGGCATCAAATGAACCAAACGAATTTTCGCCTTTCCGGCGGCGGGTAATAATAAAATATCGGGTACCGAGAATGCTCGAATTGTTTTAGTTGCATCTTTATCTTGATACAAAAAAACGGAGTAGCCCTTATCCTTACTTTCTAATTGTAAGGAATCGGTTGAAATAGCTTGTCCTGTTTTGGAAGAAATAATTTTGTAACCCGTTTTTTTACCTGCTGTAAACTCAGCATTGAAATAAGCCGTTCCTTTTGAATAAACAATGGAATCAGTGTTGACTTTTTTGCTATCTACTTGAAAATCAAAAGCGGGTGCATCCACAGCAGCATGATAAAATTGAATTTTGCCAGTTTCCTTAACCACCGTGGGTGTGGTATCCTCAGGTTTACAAGCAGTAAAAATCAAAGTGGCAGCTGTAAAGGGTAAGATTAGTTTTGTTAATAAAAGTTTCATTAAAAATAAGAGTTTATTATGTAAAAAAATATGATTGTATCCTTAATCATTAATGTTATTGGCGTTTAAGGTCTTTGGTCATTAAAATCCTTAATCATTAACGTTATTGACCGATGACTCTTGATTGCAATGACTCTTGACTATAAGATTAATAACTATTTATTAATCTACACGTGTTATCAAAATCTTATCAATCCGCATACCATCCATATCTACGATTTCAAACTTAAATACATTCCATTCTGCGATTTCTCCTGTTTGAGGTAAATGCCCAAGCAAATGCAAAATAAAACCACTAATGGTATGAAAGCCATCGCTTTCATGACCATCATCGTCCATATCAAATTCCTTCAAAAAATCATCCCAAGCATAAAGTCCATCAATGAGCCACGAACCGTCTGCTCTTTCTATCATTTCGTAAGAGATTTGACCATCATCTTCCGAAATATCGCCTACTAAAGCATCGAAAACGTCATTTATGGTCACAATACCGACCAACGAACCGTATTCATCAACCACCAATCCTTGATGTATTTTTGATTCTTTGAATTTTTCTAACGCAGAATAGGCGTTCATGGTTTCAGGGAAATAATTGACTGTGCGCAGCATTTTTGTAAAGTCTATCGTCTCATTGCGCAACAAAACCAACAGCAAATCTTTAACATTGACAATGCCTTTCACATTGTCCAATTCATCTTCACACACAGGATAAACAGCGTGACCGTGCTTTTGTATGGTTGCCAAATTCTCTTCATTGGAGTCATTGACATCGAGCCACACAATATCAGAACGATGCGACATCAATGAGCCGACCTTTTTGTCGCCTAAGTGAAACACATTTTCAACAATGTCTTGCTCAATCTCTTCTATCGTCCCTGCCGTCGCACCTTCATCAATTATCGCTTTGATTTCTTCTTCTGTTACCTTTGAAATATCCATTTTGATACCCAAAAGGCGAATAAATAATTCTGTTACGCGACTCAAAAGCCAAACAAAGGGGCGGGCAATACGCGAAATCCAAAGAAAAGGTATCGAAATATATTGTGCAATTGTTTCAGGTTTAGACAAACCGATGCGTTTTGGAATCATCTCACCAAAAACAATGGAGATAAATGCAACTAAAAGAACATTGATGGCGGTTGCGATTTGTAAAGCATAATTCGTGAGAAAGGGAATCTTTGCGACCCAAGGTTCTATGGCTTTGGCATAAGCTTCACCACACAATATACCAATCAATATGCCGACTAGAGTGATGCCAATTTGAACCGTTGAAAGATAAATATTTGGTATGTGGGTTAATGCCAATGCTGCTTTTGCACCGCTATTTCCGCGTTTTGCTGCCAACTCTAACCGAATCTTTCGGGCTGTACTCAAAGCAATTTCAGCCATTGAAAATAAGCCACTAATGGCGGTCAGAATAAAAAGTAATAAAAAACTATTCATTTTGTAGTTTTAAAAATCGTCGCAAAAGTAAAACATTCGGACGATTTAAGGCTATTTTTATGCCCAAATCAAAAAAGTTAATTTTCTCAATGCGTTCTCAAAACAGTATTTTACTCGAAACACAGTTCTTTCCGCCCATTTCCTATGTCTCGGCTTTGATAAATCACGGCTCATCTGCCACGGCATTTTCTCAAACGCAGACATTTTCAACGACGCTCATTTTAGAAAAAAACGAGCATTTTCAGAAAGGTTCTTATCGCAATCGTTGCCATATTGCCACCGCTCAAGGTGTTCAAATATTGAGCGTGCCGCTTAAAAAAGGCAAAAACAAACAACAAATCATTACTGATGTCCAAATTTCAAATGATATTCAATGGCAACGTCCTCTGTGGCGAACTTTACAAACGGCTTATGGCAATGCACCTTTTTGGGAACATTATGCGCCCATCATTGAGCCTTTTTTTATAAAACAATACCAATTCCTATTTGATTACAATTTGGCTATTTTACAAACCATTTTCAAAATATTAAAATCTCACACATCTATTACTATAACATTTACAGAGGCTTATAAGCCTATTTATACTGTCATACAAGAGCATGATGGCGTCGAAGACATTAAAATGTTGGATTTGCGCAATCATTTCACACCTAAAAATGATACAGGACATCCGAAAAGATACGCCCAAGTTTTTGAAGATAGAAACGGATTTATTCCCCATTTAAGCATCTTAGACCTCATTTTTTGTCGTGGCAATCAATCGCTTGATATTCTTACATCATGAAGATAACAACCACTTCCGCCGTTCAATTCAATCAGATACTCCGACAAGGCAGCCTTGTGCTGATTTCTATTTTGTTGGCAAAGAGCGGTTTAACAACCAACGATATTGGTGTCTATGAAACGCTTTTGTTCATTGGCACCACATTGAGTTATTTTTGGCTCAATGCGTTGATTCAAAGTACTTTAAGTTTTATACCGTCTCATCCTCCAACTGACAAACCTAAGATTATTTTTAATATCTTCCTCATTTTCAATGCTTTAAACCTTTTTCTTTTTGCGATACTTTTATTACTCAAATATCCCATTTCTGTATTTTTTACGGACAAAGCAGACTTGTCTTTCTTTGAACTCTACGCCGTTTATTTACTCCTCAACTTTCCACCGCTCCTCCTCGAAACCCTTTGGACAGTGGACAACCGACCCCTCAGTATTATCGCTTATTCTTTGGTGTCCCATATCCTTTTGCCTTTTGCTATGGTCGTGCCATTGTGGTACGGAAAACCCTTTGTTTGGAGTTATTATGGCATGATTGGCGTTGCGGCAGTCCGTTATATCTGGTTGATAATCATTATTTTACAAAACAGTAAGAATAATGTTGTTTCTTTAAACATCATCCGTTCCTTTTTATTTTTAGCTTTGCCATTGATGGCTTATTCGTTTATGAATGGTTTTGTCACCTCCTTTATCAGTTGGATTGTCAATTGGTATCATAACGGTGACACGCATGTATTTGCTGTATTTCGTTACGGTGCAAGAGAATTTCCATTGACCCTTGCACTTGTCACGGGGCTTTCAAACAGCTTGATTCCTATTGTTGCCAACAATACGGTTGAAAGTTTAGGCATTTTAAAGCTGAAATCAGAAAGGCTTTGGCACATCCTTTTCCCCATATCTATCGTCTTGATGTTGGGTGCTAAAATGCTCTTTCCGATTGTGTTTAATCCAACTTTTGCGCTTAGTACTGGGGTATTTTGCATTTTTTTATTGTTGTTAACAAGCCGTGCTTTGTTTCCTCAAACGATTTTATTGGCTTTAAAAGAAACTAAAACAATGTTGTGGATTTCCATTATTGAAACACTCATCATCATTATTCTGTGTTTTTTGCTCATAAAGCCCTTTGATACTGAGGGGGTCGCGTGGGCATTGGTGTTGGGGTTCTTAGTAGAAAAAATATTGATTATAGTTTTTTTAAAAAGACACTATAATATTGATTTTCAAGACTATACCAATGTAAAACTGTATATGTCTTATAGTCTTTTACTGCTTTTTAGTTATGCCTTTCAACTTCTTTTTCTTTAAACCATTTTAAAGAAAATACAGACACGATTATCGTTGTTTTTATCTATACTCAATTGAGTATAAATATCATTAGCTGGTCTTTCTATTATGCACTTTCATCAAACATAATTTCGTCTGAACTGCCTATTTTATATAATGGTTGCTCATTGGGTAATGTAAAATAAAAAGATGAACCTTCACCTTCAGTACTTTCTACCCATATTTCCCCACCATTTTTTTCTAAAAATCCTTTTACCAATAATAATCCAATGCCAGCCCCTTTATTTTTCTTTCTTGTTTCTGAAAGGCTTTTCATTTGGGGTGTAAATAGTTTTTTTATTATTTGTTCAGACATGCCAACGCCAGTGTCCTTAACCTGAACAATAATTTTGTCATCTTTGCTTTTTGCTGAAACCGTTATTGTACCACCTTTTTCTGTATGTTTTATCGCATTTGAAACGATATTTTGAATGATGGAAATTAACATTTTACCATCTGCAAATACAGATATATTCTCTTCAATTTCGTGATGTAGATTTATCGTATTTATAGAAGCCGTTTCGTTTAAAGTTTCAAAAACTTTGTCAATGTATTCTGTTAGTTTTATTTGTGTAGGAGAAAAAGCGTCTGAAGCATATTTTATTCTTGCCCATTCTACTAAATAGTCTAACATATCTAATTCATCCGTTGACGATTTATAAAGTAAGTCAAGCATTTCCTGAACAGCATCGGGCTTCATTTTATGAAAATTATCTTTCAAGTATTTTGCAGTTCCAATAATAGCGGACAAAGGACTTCTTAAATCGTGTGAAAGTATTGCCAAAACACTTTCTTTATGCTTATTGAGTTCTTCCAATTCTCTGACATATTTTCTTATAGCATCTTCCGATTGTTTCCTATCTGTCAAGTCGCGCAAAATTTTAACATAGCCCAACATCTCACCGTTTAAACCGATGAGTGGAAAAACCAACCCATAAGCATAAAACAGACTCTTGTCTTTAGTAATGTGCCATCTATTATCGGTAGCTCTGCCTTCTTTTAAAGCTGTTTCAATTTCTCTTTTCGAAATACCATTTTTTAAATCATCCTCTGTAAATATTAAATCGAAAGGTTCTCCAATAACTTCCTCCGTTTCGTAACCAAATATTTTTGTCGAGCCAGAACTCCAACTATTTATGACGAATTCATTGTCTATCGTAAATATCGAATAGTCTTGTAAGCTGTCAATTATTTGGCTATAAAATTCAGCCGTTGGTATATATCTTTTTTTAAGAATTTTTGGAACGTCTTGTTTGTTTTCCATTAAATTAATTTTAGCCGTTATGTTGAATTATTATGTCCAATTTTTATGTTGCATTTTTATGTTGCATTGTTATGTTGCATTGTTATGTTATCTTCTGTCGCCATTGCTTATACCGCTCAAATATAAAAAGTTTTGTCGTACTTTTCGTATTGTCCCTCATTTACAACTTGAGGTGTTCACATAAAGGAGAATTCATCAAAGAGGAAATTTAATCCTTACCTTTAATTTCCTTATAAACTATTTCGGGTATCAAAAACCCCCTCAGTATAATACCGCATACGGTTAAATTTTTTTAATTTGTTCCAGCGGTTCTGTTATTTTTTATTCTTATACCTTTTTTCAAAATCCTCTATGATTTCTTCATTTGTGATGGTTGAAAAATCATTTCTGCTTGTCAAAGCTGCCAATGTTGCAATATATGCCTCGCCAAAGGCAGAAGTAACCGTTGTCGCGATGGCTGCTGAAATAGCCCCACCTGCAATTGAGCCCGCACCTGGAATCATTTTTAACAAATTAACGGCAATCGTTCTTCCAATAATAGTTGCACCTGCTCCAGTAATGGTAGATGACACTAAGGTGGATAAAAAAGATTTTTGCAATTCCAAACCAAATGCCGCAGTAATCGCTGCTAACATGCCGACTTGGATGGGAATTAAAATAAAGGCATCAGAAAAAGGTATGGGACTTGCGCCTGCCGCCGCCGCCGACGCCGCTGCGGCTGCAACTATCCCGTGGGCTTTATTTTTTTTTTGTTGGATGCTAACTTTTTGTGCCGCAATAAATGCCGTTTTATGGGCTTCTGGAACAACATCCATTGTAATATCTACTAAGTCTATCAATCCTGACACTTTAATAACGTGACCATCATCAAGGAGGGATGGAATCGAGTTTACTCTCACAACATTTTTAGCAAATGGTAGATGAGATTGAATTTCTTTTCTAAAGCCATTGTCGTAAGAGGCTTTGGTAATCACACCGATGGTCGGCATATAATTAGATAGCATTTGGCAAAGTTGGATTTCTCCGTCTTCAATTCTCCGCGAACTCTCGTCAATGCATATCCATGCAACGTGAATATGATTTTGAGGGTCAGTATCTTTGTTTTTAGACTTAACGAAGGCTTCGAGTTCAGAAAAAATTTGCTTATATTCTTTAAGTTCAAGCCCTCTACTGTCGTATATTCTAAGCGGAATACCGGGCTTCGTATATTCAGTCGTATTGGTGGTTACAGGTTTGCCTTGCCCCGTTTTTGCGAAATTTCCTTGAAAAACTGAATTGATTAAGGTACTTTTCCCAACACCCGTTCTTCCTGCTATCAAAATATTTACAAATCCTCTGTCTTTCAAGGCGTCCCGAATCGCGTTTTCGATGGTTGTTGACAAGTCAAAAGAGTTAGCGTCCATATGATGTAATTTTTAATTATTTTTTATCGCAAATATAAGGCTCTCTTTTTATTTCCCTACTCTTTGCGCATTTATACTGAGGGGGTCGATATTCATGACACGTTAAACTTCAAAAATCTCATTCAATTTTGTGACAATAAGTTTTAACTCTTGCTGAGTTATTGTTCCAATACGTCTTATTAATCTTGATTTTGCTAAAACACGCATTTGAAAAATGAGAATCTCTGAATCTTGGGTTAGACCATTTTGTTTATTTTTATGCAATAGAATTGTGGCGGGAAAACGCTTCATCTTTGTTGAAAGTGGGACAGGCAATACATAAACCAGTATTTTCATTCATTAGGTTTGCTGAAACAATAACGATAGGACGAAGTCCCGCTTGTTCGCTGCCTTGTGTTGGGTCAAGTTGGGCAAACCAAAATTTCACATTGTCTCATAGTTATCTAATGTTTGTTTATAATCCACCAAACCTTCGTTTGCCATATTTAGCATGTCTTCGTCTTGTGCAACCCGTTTCCATGCATCTGCTTTTTGTTCAATTAATTTCTCATCTGTGATTTCCTTAATCTCAACATAGTTAAGTTGCTTAATTAAGGTCATGAAAGCATCCGCATACTTCTCTTTGATATTTAATGTTATTTTCATCTTCTTTTTTTGTACAAAAATAATAATTAGATGAACATTTATACCCGAAAGAGAATAGTTTGCCTAAATCAATTTGCCTAATATATTTATTTTAAAATTTTATTTATTATCTTAAATGCCTTAAATTCCTTAAATGGTTAAAATGTAGTTTTTTTTACCATTTAAGGCATTTAAGGCATTTAAGGTTTATACCTAAAAGAGATTAACGTATTGCATATTCATCATTAAAAGATCCATCATTACTTAGTGTTTTAATCCAGCGATTAAATTAATAGTCAGTGCTACTACAAAGGTGTTAAATGCAAAGGACAGTAACCCGTGTGCTAATACCGTTCTACGAATGGCGCGAGAACTTATTTCTACATCCGAAACTTGAAAAGTCATACCAATGACAAAAGAAAAATAAGCAAAGTCGAGATAGTCGGGTTTAGTTTCGCTTGGGAAATTAAGCGGATTTGCCTCTTGTTTATTATCGTTTTGTTTGAAATAATACATGTGGGCATAATGAAATGTAAATATAGTATGCACAAGCACCCAACTTACGACCATTCCCATGACAGATATTACTTCGGTAAGGGTTTTATGGGAATCTATTTTATCAGAAATCATGAGCAATAGAACAGTAAACATACTGGCAGAGGCACTAATCAAAATACTGATGAAGACGAAAAGCCGGCTACCATCCTCTTCATTGGCTTTTTGTTCAATTTCCGAAACCGCAAGTTTAAAGAAAAGAAGGAAACTTATCGTAACAAATGTTAACGCAAAGGCTACCCAAAGTATACTAACAATGAGTATAAGTTCGAAATCTTGGTTCATAATACCTAAAAAAGTAAGAAAAGCCACAAAAAGGCTTAGCATTATGCGTTGCAATGGACGCATATTTAAAAGGACATTCTTGCTGTTTTTATCTGTTACTTTTGTCATATTAAATAAAGTAAACCCAATTTTATAAAATTACCTGCAAATGGTGGTATCGTGTCAAGATTGCGCCTCGAAACCATATTTTATTGCCGATTTAAGTGTATCAATGTTTATATCTTTTAGCGTTTTGAACTTAATGAAGACCACAAGTTAGTGGACTTACCCGTCATGAAGGTTAATAATATTTTTCTCGAAATGCCTTCTTCATATCCAAATAGCGCACATCATCTTTAGCATTGAACCAATATTGTTTAAAAACAGCGGCGGCTTGTGCTTTTTCATTCGTTAAAGCATCGGGCAATTGTGGTAAAAGGTTATTGCCTTAGCATATCCAGAATCTGCACGTAATTCAGGGAATTGTAAGCCAAGAATGATGTCTTTTTTATCAATCCCTTTTTCGACTAATTCTTGAGCGATTAAAATATCAGTCCTGTTTTCTTGTACCCACACCTTTTGGTTGAGAATATCAAAATGGAAAATGACATAAAATTGATAAGTGTCTTTTTGCCAACCACTATTAAGCAGTTGGAAATGATTGCCTTCATAATCGGCAATGACTTTAGCATCTAAGCCGTTTTTTTGTTGATTAAAAGCATCTGCATACTCTTTGAGCGTTGCAACTATGATTTTTTGATATTTTTCTATTTTATCAGCCATTTGTCAATACTTTCAGTTTTAGGTTCAAAAACGACGAGATTAACTTTATAGCGGGGGCAAGCGAGCTATCGAGAAGTTTTGTCTATTTATAAAACAAAAATTCGTTATTTCAATAAAAGGTGTTTAATTTTACCATAAAATTAAAAAAAAGCAGTATGACAAGTTCTCATAATTCAATCAACCAATTAAGTGTTGAAGACCTTTTTTCAAGTGTTTCGGCGTTGGAAACAAGCGAAATAGAGCTTTTTATGAAAAAAATGGGTCAATTGGTTGCCCGCAGGAAAACAGTTTCTGCTTCTGAACGTGAGACTGCTTTATTGTTGGCTATAAATCAAGCTATTCCTCAAAAATTACAAGAGCGTTATACCTTTTTGGTACAAAAATCAGAAGATGAAACGATGAACGCTGATGAAAATAAAGAGTTTTTAAAATTGGTGGACAAAATGGAAACTCAAAATGCGAAAAGACTTCAATATTTATTAGAATTGGCACAACTAAAGGGTGTTTCACTCACACATATTATGACTCAACTCCACCTTAACCCAAATGTTCAATCTTAAAACAAAACAACTTATCTTTGAAAGGGCTGATTTTTTGTGCGAATACTGCCTCACGCCAATCGCTTTTTCTTCTCAACCCTTTGTATGTGAACACATTATTCCTACAGTTAAAAATGGCACAAATGAGTTGGACAATTTAGCTGCATCATGTGGTGGCTGCAATGGTCATAAATACACTAAGACAGAAGCATTAGACCCCATTACACGTACAATTGTTCCTTTATATAGTCCTCGCAAAATGAATTGGGCAGGACATTTTATGTGGTCTGCTGACTTTTTAAATATTATTGGTATCACAGATATAGGACGTGCAACTGTTCAGACACTGTATTTGAATAGAAAAGGCGTTGTCAATATTCGACGTGTCTTGTTGATTGACGGTATACTATCCCACATCGATTACGGATTTTTCCTCGGGTAAATAAACAAAACAGAATCCGATAGAACAGCCGAACCGAAGACACCTATCGCCCCTTTTATTTTTGTTTTAATAAAAACAGGCTCTACAAAAGGGTTTTGAATGGCTTGCAATTGGTCATCAAGGTCTTTGTAAAATTCGGCTGAATTTTTATCTAATGACTGTATAAATACCCAACCGCTATCCCCTTTTTCATACTCAAAAGTGACTTCAATGGGCAAACTTAATTTGCGCCCATCGGCATTTTCATCTGTAAAAACAATGCGCCCAATGTCTTTTACAAGGAACAATTCCCCTTTTGCTGCGCAAGTATTCTTAAAAACATCTAAAACATGGGCGTGTTTGACGCTGGTATCAATCAGCCGATTCATTTGAAAACGGTAATAGTCTTGCGTGCCAACTGGGTCATTAATATCAATGATGACACCGTCGTGACCGCCATAAACATCTACAAATCGGGGCGTGTATTCAATTTTTTCAATCTTCACCGCTTTTTGATTAATCGTTGTGCTGGCTGAGTAAGTTTTTCCTTCAAAACTGATGTTGAGGGTGTACGTTTTGCCATATTCTGCTATCATATTGCCTTGATAAAAAGGTTCCCAACGGCATCTGAATTTATTGAAAGTAGAATCGGGCAGCAATATATCTACCGAAGAACCGCTTATGATTTTCACAACTGCCCCTCGTGCAAATATTTGTTGTGGCGTTACTTTCGCACTGAAAAAAGGATTGCTTTTACTGATAAAAATTTGAGGCTTTTTTCCTGCGTACAACATGGCTTCAATAAATACTTGTTCTTTGTGATGGGTGGGAAAGTCAATATTGATGTCTTTTTGACAAGCAATAATAACAAAAATGGTCAAACCAATGACGGAATATGTTAATTTTTTCATGTTTTAAAATTTAAAATTAAAAGAAATGCTTGGAATGATGGGCAGCAGCGACACTTGCTTGGCTTGCGGCTGATTACTGAGGGGGTCAATTAAAAAATAAATGAAATACGGATTTTGTCTGTTGTAAGTATTATAAAACCCGAAAATCCATTCTATTTCACAAGGTATTTTAAAGAATTTTCGCTTGTTTTTATACGCCGCCGATACATCAAAACGGTGATAAGCCCCTAACCGATGGTTATTTCTACCTTCATAAATAAAATAATTGCCTTCAAAAATTGACCCTGCATTGAGTGCGGCAACACGCCCCGTAGGCAATGTAAAAGGCGCACCCGATGAATAAACAAAGACAGCACTGAGGTTCCATTTAGGGGTCAATTCATAACTCCCGGTTATAGATAAAACATGTCGCCTATCATATTTAAAAGGAAATTTTTCACCAAAATTTAATTCCTTAAATGTTTGATTTGTCCAAGAGAGCGTGTAGGCAATCCAGCCTGTTAGCTTGCCTGTATTTTTCTTTATAAAAAATTCTGCCCCATAACTTTCTCCTTTGCCATACACAAGGCTGCTATCTAAATTTGCTTTGAGCGTCAACTGATTGCCTTCTGCAAATAAAACTTGATTGTCCATATTTTTATAATAGACTTCAACACTCGCCTCCAAAGCATTGTTATCAAAATTGCTGAAATAGCCCAAAGCATATTGCGTAGAAAATTGGGGTTTTGTATTATTGCTTGAAGGAAGCCAAATATCAGTAGGCAAACCCGCCGTTGAGTTAGGAATTAAATGCAAAAACTGATTCATTTGCGTATAAGATGCTTTGACAGAATTGGTTGGATTGATGGATAATTTAGCGGTCAAGCGTGGTTCTATGTTAAAATAGGTTTTATTTTTTATTAAAAAAACAGGTAGCCTTACCCCATAGTTGATGCTGAATTTGTCTGAAATATCGAACTCATCTCGAGCATAAAAAGCCATTTCGTTGGAATAAAATTGCTTAAGGCTGTCTTTGTTAATCGTCACCCGATTTCCCCTTCTTGGAATATTGGCTGAAAATGCGGCAGGAAGCAATGTATGATTAGTGAAAATAAAGCCTGTTTTTATAGTATGCTTCGAATTGGGAATAATGGTAAAATCTGTTTTAGCTGTTAGGTCTTTTATGCCTGTATAAAGTGCCGAATAATAAGAGTTTTGCTCCGTACTCAAAGCCAAATGGTAATCATTGTAGATAACGGAAGTATTAGAAAAAACTTGACTGCCAAACAAGTGATTCCAACGTAAAGTACCTGTTGTATTACCAAAATCTGTTGAATAATTCAAACTATTTGCCGCATTATAAGCCGCATTGTCATTGCCTTTAAAAAAACTAAGAAATAGATGGTCTTTGTTTCCAAATTCATAATTCATTTTAACATTCAAATCATAAAATTTATAGGAATTGGACGCAGACAGGCGTTTCAAGATTAAATTAACATGAGACTGTCGCCCTGAAACGATGAATGAAGATTTGTTCTTTTGAATAGGTCCTTGCACGGTGAGGTTGTTGGAAAGCAAACCGATACCCCCCTCAGTATGAAAGCGATTTTTATCACCTTCTTTCATCTGAATATCCAAAATAGAACTCAATCTGCCGCCAAATTCAGCTGGAAAGCCGCCTTTAATCAGCTTCACATGGTTAATAGCATTGACATTGAAAGTGCTGAATAAACCGAATAAATGGTTGGGATTATAGACAGTGGCTTCATCTAATTGCACTAAATTTTGATCGAGATTTCCACCTCTAACGAAGTAGCCAGTCGTCCCTTCTTGCCCCGATTGAACGCCCGGCAAAAGCTGAATAATTTTCAAAATATCACGTTCTCCTGCTATGGCGGGCAGGGTCATAATGGCGCGCATCGGTACATCAATAACGCCCATTTGAGCGCGTTGAACGTTGTCATTATTACGCGAAGCCTTTATCTCGATTTCGTCTAAAATAGCGGAATTGACCAAAAGGTCAATGTCTAAACGCAGGTTTTCTTTAGTAAAAATCTTCTTCGCTTGGGCTTGATAACCGATAAATGAAATGACCAAACCAATGGTATCCGCTGCTGAAATGGTGAGCGAATAATAGCCATATTCATTAGCGGTCGTACCACTTTTGGATTGAGGTGAGTAAATAGTAGCGCCAATCAAGGCTTCCTTGCTTTTTTCAGCTTTGATATAGCCGCTTATTGTGACGGTTTGGGCTGAAACCATTAAATCTTGAAGCATTATCAGCAAAAAAGAAAGGAAAATAAGGTATTTTTTCATTTTGTCAGTTTTGAAACAATACGAGATATTCTGTTGGGGGAGATGATACCCCCTCAGTATAAAAGCATTATTTTATAAAAAAATGGTGGAATGTTGATTAATAAATCAACTGAGAAAAGTAACATTACCGCTCGCATATTTTTGCATTGCCATCCGCATTAGTGATGACTTCTTTTTCAACTTTGGTTGTTTTCTCTTTAATATCTACTTCGTATTGGACAGTGCCATTGGCTAAAGTAATTTTATCGGCATCTTTAGGTAGATTATAATTCGGGTAATTGGTTGAGAAAAATGTCTGTACCGCAGTCGGTAAAGCACTGTATTTAATCTCTTCTTCTTTTAAGATAAATGTATTTTCATTGCTGAAAAAGAGTGTAATATCATCTGAATTTTTCTTTTCCAACTCAACTTCAATACCGGCTGTGCCATTGCAAAGCGTGTCTTTTTGTGCTTCATCAATCTTATAATCAGCATAATTTGTTGAAATATAAGTAGTTATGGCAGCGGGCAATGTAGCAATATTTATGCTGTTTTCATTGCTTTCTTTATGACAAGCCAACAGACCAGTTAAGCTAATAGCAGCGATGCCTAAGATTAAATTTTTCATTTTATGAATGTTTAATTTAAAAAAAATTGATTTATAATCTTTACGGAAAGTAGTGTTTCAAACGCTGCGTATTATTGAAAAATATTGCGATTAACTCAAAAGTCAAACAGAAAACCGCTATTTATGCCCAATATTCTATGCTTTTGCCAGTTGTTTGTAGTGATGTTAACCCGATAGTCAGCCCCGATTTTCCAACGGTATTGCTTGGATAATCGCTTTTCAAATCCGACATCGAAAAGGAGGAAACCCCATTGCGTTTCATGCCGTTTGACCATTTGGTCAATATCTAAAACGGTTCCCAAACTGCTGTTTTTGAATTCATAACCCACTTCATAAGGCAACGAAGTGACCGCCCCAAAGCCTAACCCAATATAAGGTTGCCAACCTTTTGGGCTATCAAAACGATAGCGGATACCTGCCATATATTGTATGGTCGGTTGCTTAATAATAGCGCGATTAAAAGGATAAGTTCTATCAGGCGACAGTATGACAGGCACGCCAATCACATCGCTCATTTTATCAACATTATAACTAATTTGAGCATAATGAGCATCCGCCCAAAGTGATAAGTTCGGCGAAAAAAACACAGCACCACTCAAACCCCATTTGAAACCTGAAGGATGACTCAAACCATCACCAAACGGAAATAATAGACCTGCCGAAATGCCCAAACCATAATCCTTAGGACGCAAAACTTCAAGGCGTTGTGCAAGCGTTTTATGCTCATTTTTTATGATTGGGAAATTGCCTAATACCAATAATTCATTTTGTTTTTTTAATTTTAAAGGAGCGATTGGAATAGTATTTAATTTTTCTAAACTATTGAAATTTTCTGTTGCATTAATAGGCGTATTGATTGTATTATTTTTTTGAAAATTATTATAATTTGAGGGTAAATAAGACACAATCGTTTCTCTTAAAATCCGTGTTTTATAAATCGTATCTCGTTCAATGATGGTGTTTATTTTATAAATAGTATCAGATTGAATGACAATTGTTTTAGAATTAACAGCCTCAAAACGACTATTAAGTGCGGTCACTTCCAGTTCGGTATTTTTCATTTTATGATAGAAAAACCAATTAGCAGCTAATGAGCATAATAATAAAGGCGCAAGCCCCCACAGCAGCCACATACTGAGGGGGTGCTTAGTCTTCTGCGGGGGAAGTTGTTTTTCTAAAGCTAACCAATCTTTTTCTACAAAAGGCGGTTCCGGTCTATTGTCAAGATTATCTTGAAATTGTTTGAAAAAATTATCCATTTTCTACAATGATTTGTATTTTATTGTTGCCGCTTGCCCATTTTTAGGTAAACGATGAACGAGCATGTCTCTCAATTTTTCTTTGGCGCGAGCTAAATTGGCTCTTGACGTACTTTCTGTAATACCGAGCATCGAAGCAATCTCTTTATGATTATATTCTTCCATCACATAGAGGTTAAAAACCATTCGATACTGAGGGGGTAAGGCTTGTACAAGGGGCAAAGCATCTTCTTCTGATGACAAAACAGGCAAAGGCAATTCATCATCTAAGAGATAAATCACCGAATCAATATCTATTGTCGTTGGAAATTTATGTTGAGCGCGGTGATAATCAATAGCAGAATGTATCAAAATACGCCGAAACCAAGGCTTAAACGGCTGTTCTATATTGTATTGATGGAGTTTAGAAAAAACTTTTATGAAAGCATCATTCAATATTTCGACAGCTTCTTCCCGATTGTATGCATATCGCAACCCAATACTCAGCCCGTAGCCGTAGTACAGTTCATACAACGCCCGCTGACAATTCCGATTTTCTTTTTTACACCCTTCAAGAATTCGGAGGACATCTTTTTCGCTGGTATTTTTCATCATTACAATAGACAGTACGAAGGCGTTGGATGAAAATGCTGCGTGAAAATTCTATTATTAGCAATTTAACCCATTCTTACCCCAAATTTCTTATTTATTTAGTATAAAATGGAAGAATGAATGATTTTTCACAACTTTCTAAAAGGAGAGGCATTTCTGAAGCAAAATTGCAAGATTTAGTAGAAAAACAAACGTCAAAACCTATAATTGGAATGCCAACAGTCAATATTTTAGCGGTTATGTTGAAACATATTTCACTTACGATTTCAATCAACCGACAAGCCATGAACGGGCAGCATTTTTATATAATCATAATCGGCACAATGAGGTTAATATTAATTTGGCATATTTAAAAGCTGCTTACAGCCATACTAAAGTTCGAGCCAATTTGGCTTTAATGGCTGGCACTTATACCAATGCTAATTTGGCAGCAGAAAATGGTGTTTTAAAAAATATTTTTGAAGCCAATGTGGGTTTCCAATTGGGCAATGAGTTGTTCTTCTAATATTTGTTCCGACTGTCTGGACATTCTTGTATTTCTATGCTTTTAGGTAAATTTTTTACTGTGATACCCCCCTCAGTATTTTTTATCATTTTATACTCAATTGAAAATAGTTTACCTAAAAACAAAGGGGTTTTCAACGCTTTAAATTATTCATTATCAACTATCCATTAACGTTACACCCAAACGGCAAATAACCGTTTCCCTTCGTGTTCAATCCATTCTTTGCGCCAAGATTTGGTTTTATTGTATTCAAAAATAACCAAAAAGCCTGTTTGAACACCGTGGATGTCTAAATAGTCACTCAATTGCCCGATGCCTTTTTTGTGATATACCTCACCATACCAGCGTTTGAGTTCAATGATGTATGTGTATTGGTTGTAAGTGGCGACTATATCCAAACGCTTTTCTTCGGAGGTTTGGACTTCTTTAAATGATTGCCCTTTACCGTTCAAAATGGGGGCTAAAAAAGACAAAAAGACCAATCTGCCGTTTTGTTCCAAAAAGCTTTTATCCTTTTCATTAAATTCTTCTTTCATAAATTGTTGAAACTTCAACAGAACCGCAGGCATATCCAATGAGCCATCGGCTAAGGCAAAATGACCACCGTAATTGTAGTGCGATTTTAAAGCAGTGCTTGTCTTTGATGCCATATAATTATATATCCGTTGCTCGTATATCCGATTATGGATTTTTATAGACCCATTTTGTTTAAAAATACCGTGCAATAAACCCAACTCAATTAAAGGGTCATCAGAATTAAAAAGAATCACATCGCCATCCATAATGATGCGATACACAAAATTGTAGAGGTCGGGATTATTTTCTAAGTTTTTAATCAAACTGTCAAAATTTGTATTGCGTTCTTTCGACAATTCCCGCAAGGCTTCATCTATATCCGCAAACGTCCATGTCTGTTCTGTCTTTTCGGGCAATAGCTCTTCATCAATCGTTTTACACAATTTGCTGACAAAAAAAGGATAACCCGATGTGTGGTAGAACAAACGCTCGGCTATGGCTTGGGTGTCCATCGTTACGCCTTTGTCGGTGCAATATTCATCGAGCATCGGTTTTATTTCTGCCACTTGTAGGTTCATATCTACTTTATAGTCGGTGGCGATATTCCATGGAGAATTAAATTTCTGTTGAGCATCGGGGCGCAATTTCAGTTTTAAGGTTTTTACATCGTGCAAACCTGCCAAGACGACCGAATGAAACGTTTTAACCGAAAAGCGTTCTAAATATTTGTCGCGCAGCATGGCGAGAAAACTCACAAACAATTGATTATTACTGCTTTTATCCACCTCATCTATCATCAAGACCACTTTTTTATCCGTCTGATTCACCAATTCCGTAATGGTTTGCGACAACCGTTTTAGGCTATCCGTTTCTTTCACTTTCCCTTTTAAAAAGGCGGACAATTCCTGCTCCCTGTGTTGAGCATAATATGCCAAAACGTCCACAAACTCACTTGCAAATACGCTTTCTTTTTCAAACATCAAATCACCAAGACCTTCAAAACTGATTCTGAAAACAATATAGTCCTCCTCAGTATTTAAGGCTCTTTCTACATTGTGTAACATCGTCGTTTTCCCATATTGTCGTGGGCGGTTGATGATGAAATATTCGCCATCTTCTACCAAACGGATTGTCCGTGCTAATTTCTTAGACACATCTGCCATATAGTGTTGACTCGGAAAACACAAACCCGTAATGTTGAATTTCTTTTTCATTCTATGTTTTTATACCGCAAATTTAAGCATAAATTACCATTTGCTGATGCGCTCAATCAATGGGCTACCCTTCAATGATGATATTGATTTGGGTAAACGAATTGGTGGATTTCGTTTTATGGATATTAATTCAGAAATAATGGGGGAATCGGTTACGATGGGTAGAGACGCACGGCCGTGCGTCTCTACGTGGCCGTGCGTCTCTAATTTAAAATCAATTTTGTCAAGGTGCGTCAGCACCTTTGCAATGATGGCATTTCTGGCTTCGGGTGTTTTACCCAATTTGGAACTGTTCAAATCCATATCCTCGAAAAGATTGTCAAAATCTTCTTCGCTGTCGGTACCCATTGTACTCAACTGGATATTGATAAGGATTTTTTGTAAGCCCAAAATGTAATCACGGAACTCGTCAGCGTTCATTTTTCCTCTTAGCGTATTGGCAATGTTCCAAAGTTGGGCTTGCAGTATCTTTTTATAATCTTCAATCATTCCGATTGTCTTTAATTTTTAGTTGGCGTATTTACGAATTACGGATTGGTTAATGTCAAAAGTTGCCCTTAAAGTGTCAATCGTCCACTTGTCGGGTGGTGAGTGTACTTTGGGTGCGATTGGGCAAAAATAGCAAACGAATTGGTGCATACGTTCATTTATATGTTTTTTATTCAGTTCTACCCAACTATCATGGGCAAAGTGACGGCGGAAAGTACGACTGGTGTGGCGGTTGCCAACGCTAAAATCTCGATTGTGTCTGTCAATAAATCGTGCGTGAGCGATGCGGAAGGACGTTTTGACCTTTCTCCCGTTGCAGCGGGTGTTTACAATATTTTAATTGAAGCGGAAAGCTTTCAACCGTTTGCGATTGAGGCATATGAGGTAAAAACGGGCATTATTGGACGTTTGAATGTGGTGTTGACGGTGGTGGCTTCCCCTGTGATGGCTTAAAGAACAGGGTCTTGTAAACACAACTTGTCCCGAATCATCGGGATGTCCGTAAAGTGCACATAGGTTTTTGTTCTTTTTACTGTTTACACGTATCTGAGACTTTTAAAGTATCAGATACGTCTTGTCGAAGAAAGCTATGTCCGCTCTATGGCTATGTGTTCTAAACAAATTACCCTTTATTTGCACCAAAAATGACAGTCCGAGAAGTCAAACGCGATTTTATACAAACACTTTCTCCTCAATACGGCTTAGGTGAAGCGCGTGCCATGAGCCGCTACATTTTTGAAGATTATTTTGGTTCAAAATACGAGACCGATACTTTCCTTGATTTTTTAATTGAAGATTTTAATGCCATTAAAAAACGGCTGTTGGCGGGTGAACCTGTGCAATATGTTGTCGGTTTTGCTTGGTTTTATGGTTTAAAATTCAAAGTCAATCCCAATGTCTTGATTCCGAGACCTGAAACGGAGGAATTGGTCGCGTGGGTTCTTGAAAGTGTCAATAGTCATTGGTCATCAGACATTGGTCATTTGTCATTGGTCAATGGTCAGCAGCCTATAATGCAGAACCCAAAACCCGAAACGCAAAACGCATTACCCAAAACGCGAAACGCGAAACGCATAACTCTTTTAGACATTGGTACGGGTTCAGGCTGTATTCCCATTACTTTAAAGGTTAAAAATCCCGATTTAGTTGTTTCTGCCGTTGATATCAGCGAAGGCGCTTTGATTACCGCGAGCCGCAACGCTTATCGTATGACTGCGGACGTTGATTTCAAACGAATGGACATTTTGAATGAAAACGATTGGTCACAGGTCGGTCGTTTTGATGTGATTGTCAGCAATCCGCCTTATATTCCCACAAAGGAAAAGGCTTTGATGTCGCATAATGTGTTGGACTATGAGCCTCATTTGGCTTTGTTTGTGGATGATGACGATGCTTTGATTTTTTATACACAGATAGCCAATTTCGCTCTTTTGCACTTAAATACTGAGGGGGTGCTTTTTTATGAATGTAATGAATACAATGCCGTCGAAGTGGTTGATATGTTGAAAAATAAAGGGTTTAAGTCAGTTGAATTGCAAAAAGATATGAGCGGGAAGGATAGGATGATTAGGGCTTGTTTTTTTGACCACTGATGGGACAGATACGACTGATTTTCTCTGATTTTCTTTTTTGATTTTATAAAATTGAGAAAAAAAAATCAGAGAAAATCAGTCGTATCTGTCCCATCAGTGGTCAAAAAAAAACATAATATTCCAACCAAACCATTTAGTTTTGCCATTATGTCAGAAAAAAAGAAATTATTAGAAGTAAAAGACCTTGAGGTTCAGTTTGAAATAGAAAACAGAACGCTCACTGCTGTCAAACGCATCAGTTTTACGCTGCACAAAGGTGAAACGGTGGGCATTGTGGGCGAATCGGGTTCGGGCAAATCGGTGACCTCGTTGTCCATTATGCGATTGATTGCCGAACCGCCAGGACGTATTTCAAATGGTCAAATACTGTTTTATAGGGAGAGAGGTGATGTTGTGGATTTATTGACATTGCCAGAAAAACAAATGCAAAAACATCGCGGCAACGACATTGCAATGATATTTCAAGAGCCGATGACGTCCCTAAATCCCGTCTATACCTGCGGCGACCAAGTGATGGAAGCTATTTTGACACATCAAAAAATCAATAAAAAAGCGGCTAAGCAACAAACCCTTGCCTTGTTTGAAAAAGTGCAACTGCCTGACCCCGAAAGGGCGTTTAGGAGCTATCCACATCAATTGAGTGGCGGACAAAAACAGCGTGTGATGATTGCCATGGCGATGTCGTGCAACCCGTCAATACTGATTGCCGACGAACCGACGACTGCCCTCGACGTAACGGTGCAACAAACGATATTGGAATTGATGAAAGATTTGCAACGCGAATCAGATGCAGCAGTTGTGTTCATTACACATGATTTGGGGGTGATTGCGGACATTGCAGACCGTGTTTTGGTGATGTACAAAGGCGAGATTGTGGAGGAAGGTGCTGTCGAACAGATATTCAAATCGCCCAAACATCCTTATACGAAAAGCCTTTTGGCGTGTCGTCCGCCTTTGGGTGATCGATTGCGGCGATTGCCTGTGGTTGCCGATTTTATGGATGTCGAAACCGATGCCGATGGCACGATGCGTATTGTTGAAAAAGAACATTCTGTGGGCGAATTATTGTCGAAAATGAAGATTCCACAAGCGGAAATTCAAACTCGTTTGTCCGATTTGATGAAAAATGAGCCAATTTTGCGCGTTGAAAACCTTAAAACGTGGTTTCCTACCAAACATAATTTCTTTGGCAAACCCACTGAATACGTCAAGGCGGTGGATGATGTCAGTTTTACGGTATATCCAGGCGAAACATTGGGTTTGGTGGGTGAATCGGGCTGCGGAAAGACCACTTTAGGTCGTGCGATACTCCGTTTATCTCCTGCTACTGAGGGATCTATTTTTTTTGAAAACAACGATTTGGTGCATTTGGATGCAGATGCTTTAAAGGCTTTGCGTAGAGACATACAGATTATTTTTCAAGACCCATATTCGTCCTTAAATCCACGTATGACGATTGGTTCTGCGATAATGGAACCGATGCAAGTGCATAAATTGTATAAAAACGATGCGGAACGTAAGCAAAAAGTGATAGAATTATTGGAAACTGTCAGCATGAATGCCCAGCATTTTAATCGTTATCCGCATGAATTTTCGGGTGGTCAGCGACAACGGATATGTATTGCCCGTGCCTTGGCGTTGAATCCCAAATTTATCATTTGTGATGAATCTGTGTCTGCGCTCGATGTGTCTGTGCAAGCGCAAGTCTTGAATTTGTTGATAGAATTGCGTCAAAAGATGCAGTTTACGTGCATATTTATAAGCCATGATTTGTCTGTCGTGAAGTTCATATCAGATAGAATGGTGGTGATGAACAAAGGAAAAATCGAAGAAATGGGTGTGGCGGACGATATATACAATAATCCACGAAAAGAATACACAAAACGGTTGATTGAGGCGATACCGAAAGGGTTGTGATTTATGGATTATCTGAAACGACAATTAGGTCTTTCGTAGGGGCGACCTTTACGGTCGCCCTTGTATAGAGAATATTCATTTACCTATACAAGGGCGACCGTAAAGGTCGCCCCTACGAAAGAATCTCTTTTATTATTTTTTTGAGAAAAAAGAATGAATTTAAGCATGTGTATTTGAAATTCTATGAAAAATAATATCATCGGCTTTGTGTTTGCTGCCTTGTGGGCATCCGCTTCTGTGGCGACAAAAATAGGGCTCATCTCTGCACAACCTTTGATTATTGCCAATGTGCGATTTTTTTTGGCGGGAGGTTTAATGCTTTTAGCGGCATATATATATCGAAAATACAGACTACCCGACCGTTCCGAATGGTTGCCTTTGTTGATATATGGTTTGTTGAACGTCACTATTTATCTCGGTTTGTATGTCGTTGCGATGCAAGAGATTTCGGCGGGCGTAGGCAGTCTGTCTCCTGCCGTCAATCCTTTAATGATTTCCATTTTATCAGCATTTTGGGTCAAAAGACGGGTCAAACGTACAGAATGGACGGGTTTATTGCTTGGTTTTATGGGCGTTGCGATAGTCGTTTATCCATTGATAAAAGAAAGTTACGTCACCGTTTGGGGCTTGGTTTTGATGTTTTTCAGTTTGTTGTCTTATTCCGTCGGCACGGTTTATTATTCGAGTCGGACGTGGCGTTTGCCGATATTAGTCATCAATGCGTGGCAGGTTTTGTTGGGCGGTATTTGTCTATTGCCTTTCACGTTTACGATGACAGATTTTTCAAATAATCATTTTGACCACAACTATTGGATTTCAGTGATTTGGTTGGTCGTCGTCTCGATTGGTGCGGTGCAAATGTGGTTGTATTTGTTGAAAATTGACCCCATTAAAGCGTCTTTGTGGCTCTACCTCTGCCCTACTTTCGGCTTTATTTATGCTAAGTTGTTGATGAATGAACCAATTACAAATTATACGGTGATTGGCACTTTGATAGTTATTGTGGGGCTTTATATAGGACAATTAAGAAAAAGAACAGTCTGATAGCTAACTTTTTAGTTTTAATCCTACTTACAACCATAAGTTATTTTGCGATAGAAAACGTATTGCCTTATGCCAGTATCAAACCCTTTAAAATGAATGCAGCCAGTTTGTTTGAATTCAGACAAGGCGTTTTACCAAGCGATTTTGGGCTTGAATATGAACCTTTAACCTTTCAAACCAAAGACAATTTGACGCTTCGTGGTTATTGGATTAAAGCAGATACGCCGCGCGGAACCATTATTTTGATACATGGCATCACCGATTGCAAGGAACATCTTTATCCTTTATGTCAAAGGCTAAAAGAAATCAGGAGAGATTGCGCATTTCAACCCTTTTGAAGTCAAGCCCGTCGTTTCGTGTGCAAAAATCACCTGTCCTATCTTTATGGCGCATGGCGATTCAGATAAAAAAATACCCTGCTCATTTGGTGAAAACAATTACAATGCTTTGAAAACCACCGACAAACAATTCGTTTACGTTAAAGGTGCTGGGCATACCAATTTGCATACTAAAGGTGGTGCAGCTTATTGGGAAAAGATGAAGGCGTTTATTCTCAAAAACACTGAACCCGAGGCAGAATGTATCCAAAATACTGAGGGGTCGTTTTTTCAACTTGCAAAACAATGACAGGAATACACGTTTTGGAAACTTTTAAATTTTCCTAAACGTAAGCGTAAATGATTGATTTTTAACCTTTACGAAATTTTAAAACTTTGTAAAAAGAACTTTTAACTCTAAACAATATGAATCAGATGACCATGCTGGTTTAACTTTTATGCGTTTATGGCTTAACGATTTACCAATAATTTTAAAAAAAATACAACGCCAACCCAACCTTTCTCGCCTACGTCGCTGTCTATAAAGGCAAATAAGATTTCTAAACTAAAAAAATATTAAAACATGAAAAAGTTTATCTTTTCCATTTTCGTTGTCTGCGCTTTTTTGGCGATTGGTTTTCAAGGTTGTATCAAAGACACTTGCTCAAACGATACATCTTATACACGTTGGACACCTATTTTCAAAACCGATGCAGAGATGCGCGAGACCCCTCAGTATCAAGCGGCTCGAGCCTTGAAAAACACAGGTAAAATCTATTTTTATGGCAAATATATCCTCATCAATGAACAAAAAGAGGGTATTCATGTCATAGACAACACCGACCCAACAAAGCCTCTACCCGTCGGTTTCATCAAAATAGTCGGCAATGTCGATATGGCAGTCAAAGGCAATTTCCTTTATGCCGATAGTTATAGAGACTTGTTAACGATTGATATGTCGACCATCACAAACCCGCGCTTGACGTGCCGTGCGCAAGATGTTTTCCAATCTACTTTCTGGCGCGACCCACAAAAAGGTTGGTTAGTTGACTACAAAAAAGAGACGGTTACTGAAAAAATTGATTGCAATGACCCTCGCTTAAAAGGTGGTTATCATTATGAGAGTTTCAATACTGCCGATGGTAGTGTTTTCACTAAAAGTTCAAATGGTCTTAGCAATACTGCTTTTGCAAACTCAAACAATGGCAGTTCTGCGGCTGCACCTGCGGGTGTCGGTGGTTCTTTAGCCCGTTTTACTTTTTACGATAAGTATTTGTATTGCATTGATTTATCCAATTTAAGGACGTATGATTTGACGAATTTGAGTTGCCCCGCATTGTCCAATTCTCAAACCGTCGGTTGGAACATCGAAACGGTATTTCCTTACAAAGACAAATTGTTTATTGGCTCCACAACGGGCATGTTTATCTATGATTTGGTCAATCCCGTAAAGCCTGTTTATCTCAGTCGTTTTAACCACGGTAGAGCTTGCGACCCTGTTGTTGTTGAAGATAACATCGCCTACATCACGGTTCGGACGGGCAGTGGTTGCGGCGGCAATATCAATCAATTGCAAATTGTGAACGTCTCTAATGTATTGTCTCCGCAACTGATCAGCGTTTATAACATGAAAAATCCGCGCGGTTTGGGTGTGTGGGACAACATCGTTTATCTCTGCGACGATGGTTTAAAAATCTATGACGCAACAGAAAAAAACAAGGTTGACCAAAACCTCAAAGCCCAAATAAAAGGATTCGATACCTTCGACGTTATACCCTATTATAGCATCAACAACAAAAAATATCTCATGGTCATTGGTGCGGACGGTCTCTATCAATTTGATGTGAACGACCCTGCGAATCCGAAGGAATTAAGTAAAATGATTGTGAATAAGTAAACAATAGTTAATTCTAACACGAATTTCACTAATTACACGAATTATACGAAATTGATTATCAATTAGTTAAATTCGTGTAATTGGTG